>JAYWDF010000105.1:0-2524 GCA_043779985.1 Akkermansiaceae bacterium
AATTGAAACTCCCCGTATTTCCCCTCAAACCGGACCTTGCCGTCCTGAAATGATCCGATCGTTCCCGCGAAGCGATCGGTTCCATTGGCTAACAAGACAATATCCTGATCATCCACCTGAAGGCTGCGCGCCGAGTCCGGCATCCCGTTCCACTCGGCAACCATGACATCCGAGACTTTTACCGGTGAGTCCTCCGTTTGCACCACGAAGCCGAACCCCTCGCCTTTACCTGCATACTGATCCTTATCGTTAGGCACCGTTCCCCGCTCGCTCCACTGGACAACGAATTCGTCATTGAGGAAGAGCGATATCTCCCCGGTGAGCCGGTTGCTTCGGATTTCCATTCTCGCCTTCCCCGTATCGCCCAGACGGATCGCATTGCCATTGATCTGCACCCGCTCAACGCTCGGACCAGCAGCGTCACCCACCGACGTCCGGAAGAGCATCAGGTGGGTGGAGAAAATCTGAACGACATAACTGTTTCCGAAAAGGAGCGGCAGGATCGTGGAATCACCAGGGACAAGTCCTTGCAACTTCCGCTGCGGGTTTTCCCCAATCTTATTATCGGCGGGCTCCTTCGGCTTGGGCTTCGCGAAATCGGCGTGGAAGCCAATCGCGATCGCGAGCCGGTTTTTCCAAGCGAGGTCGAAGCGGAGGATCGCCCGATCCGGCATGGCGTGATCGCGCATGAGCGCGGTTCCGGAGAGCTTGCTGGGCCAGTACCAGGCGGAGCCGGAGAATACCCAGCGGCCCGGCTGATCCTTGCCGGCTTTGTCATCATCCGCCAATGCCGGCGGCATGCCATCCGGGAAAGCGGCGTGAGCCATTTTCCACTCATCCTCGACGAAGGGGCCATGATAGTGCAGGCGCCCGCCCAAGGGACTCGGCGCCAGCATGGCGATCTGGGCGCGCGGGATTCGCAATACCCCTGCATACGGCGTATTCATTGTTAGTGCCTCGGAATCCAGACGGGTGATGGTTCCCGGGATCCGGTCACCGTTCACCAGCGCCACGTGGGACAAAAGCGTTAGTGCCTTCACAGGGCTTCCACCGTGGAGAACCACATGCCGGAGCTTGTCGGCTTTAAACTCCACCGCACCAGCCACATCCACGCTCTGCCAGATGGCCAGCCCGCCGTTCTTGAGCCCTTGGAAAGTCCCGTGGAGCTGATCACCGTTGGAAAAACGCAACAGGTCGCCCGACTCCGCGGCGCCGAGAAGCACCGCACAGGAAATCCACGTGACTGCAAGTTTCCCGATCATTTTTCGTAAATCGGTAAGAATCGATAGTTCAGTGCCAGTGACAGGAGCGCGCCAGCGGTATTGAATGACGTGCCTTGATTTCCCGGGAACGAGCCGTCGGAGGCTTGAATGGTGGACAAGTAGCGGATGTTCCTCGCGTTCCAATCTTTCCAAATCGCTTCGTCCGCATGGAACAAAGCCTGTGACATATAGTACTCGAAATAGAACGGATAGTAGCGGTCCCGGAAGTCGATGTTCTTCGTCAAGTAGGCCAGACTCGCCTGATAGCCCTTGGAATCCCGCTCCTTCGCCAGGGAAAGGCAAAGCGACCCGATGGCCGTCAGCGTGGGTTTGCCGCCGGTGGCGGACGTGTAGCCGTAGTCGCCGTCCCGGCCACGGCAGCTTGCGAGAAATGCTAGACCCTTTTTAATCGCCTCGTCGGGCACGGCAATGCCGGCGTTCCTTACGGCGAACAATGTGACCATCTGACAACCCGTCACCGTGGTGTCCGCATCCCGGCTCTCCGGGGTGTAGCGCCAAGCGCCAAAACGATTGTTCTTCTGGGAACTCAGAATCAACTCGACGGCTTTCTTGAGTGCCGGTCCGATCCTCGGGTTGTCGAGCACGCCGTATGACTCGGCGAGTGCCTTGGTCGCGAAAGCGTGATTATACATGCTGGAGCCGATGTAGCCGTTCTTCTCGTTCTGCTGGGACAGGATGTAGTCGATACCCGTGCGGATATTCTTCGCGTAGACGCCATTGTTAGGATCTTCGCCGTGGGCCAGAAACGACGCGACGCACAGGCCGACCACGCCGGGCTCGGTGCCGGCGCTGTCGTTCCAGTTTCCCTTTTCATTCTGGGATTTCGCGAGATATTGCAGCCCGCGTTGGTAGATCAACTCGGCCTGCGCCGGAATCGCATCATCCTGGCGGCCCAGCGGATCCTGGGCCTGCGCGGCGAAGGAGGAGGCGAAAACCGCAAGCGGAATCCACAGGCGCATGATCGAAGGTCGGATGGAAAGACGGGGGAGCATTCGGGTTTTCACTTCGCTTTTTTCTCCGCTCCCCGGTTGTAGGCATCGAGTGCGCTCTTAAATTCTTCCGGCAGCACATGCCCGGCACTGCCGCTTGCTTTGGGGACACGGCGGGCTTCGCTTTTACCGCCGGCCTCGCCGGTGCCGGGGCCGTTCGGCGCGTCGGATAGACCGGTCATGCCATTGCTTCCCTGGTCGCTGGGTTTGCCGCCCTTGCCCTTGCCGTTCTTATCGGCGTCCGGCGTTTTC
>JAYWDF010000106.1:0-7416 GCA_043779985.1 Akkermansiaceae bacterium
AATCGGAGGTGCCATTTCGTGAATGAAGGACAGGCCTTTGATCGTGATTCAAGTGTGCCGAGGAGTTGCTGAAGGTGGGGTTTTCCCCCATTGCCGATCCGCCCGGGAAAATGATTCCTTCCTCACTGTCAAATGCCCGGGCGGTGGATGGGCTGGGATCCATCTCTTTCCCGCGGGCCGCAATCCAATCATCACCGATCATGGACCCTTCGATCAATTCGACTTTAATCATCGGCTCGAAACTGGCTCTGGCGATGTCCCTGCCAATCGGATCTCCCATCCGCCGCGTGGGCACCGCGCCGAATCGGAGGCGCGTGGAGTTTGCGAAAATGGACAGGCGCTGCGAAGCGCTCAAGAATCGAATCCTGAGGTTGCCCGAAGAGGTGGGCGATGAGGATACTCGGATCGCGTGCGAGGCTGCGAGCTTGAGAAGCCCGGCGGCCCGCGGGGCGGCCCTGTGCAGCGGAAAGGTAATGGGCAAAATACTGGAACATCGCTCTTCGCTGCATTTTCAAATGGAAAAGTTGCCCGACACCATGATGCTTGAAATCCGAGGCGGAAGAGATTCTAAATTTTAGGGAGTGTCATACGAAGAAACATCGACTGTGGGCCGGACTTCCGGCTGTTGCTCATTTGACTATGATGTCGCCATCATTGGTGGTGGCAGTGCCGGATATGCAGCGGCGCGCACGTCCGCCGCCGCCGGGCTGCGCACGGTGGTGATCGACGGCGGAGCGGAAGCGGGAGGCTTGTGCATCCTGCGCGGTTGCATGCCGACGAAATCACTGCTCTATGCCGCGGAGGCCATGCACCTCGCCGGGAAGCTGCAAACCTGGGGAGTTCTAACCGAGAATGTGGATTTTGACCTCGGTCGGGTGATGGCGCGGAAGAGAGCCCTCATCGACGATCTGGCGAAGAGCCGCCGCGAGGAACTCACGGCCGGATTATTCAAGTTCCACCGGGGACGCGCCCGCTTTGTCGATCCACACACCGTCGAACTGGAGGGCCATGGCCCGCTCACAGCCGCTAGTTTTGTGATCACCACCGGTTCCTCGGTCGCGCCTCCTCCCTTACCCGGATTTCACGAAACCGGTTATCTAACCAGCGACGACGCGCTGGAGTTGACCCGGTTGCCGGAGTCGCTGGTGATCCTGGGAGGCGGACCGGTGGCGGTGGAGTTCGCCCAGTTCTTCGCGCGTTTCGGTGTGCGCGTGACCATTCTCCAGCGCGGCGGGCATCTCCTGGGTGACTTCGACACGGATCTTGCTGAGGACGTGGAAAAAGTTTTCCGCCGCGATGGCATCGAGGTTTTCACAAATACGAAAATCTGCAGGGTGCTGCGTGGGAATCACGGCAAGACGGTATCATTTGAACACGAAGGACGGGTGCGGTCTGTCTCTGCGGAAGAGATCATGCTGGCGATCGGTCGCGATCCCAACACTGCGAGGCTTGACCTCGACAAGGCGGGCGTCGCCACCGAGCACGGCCGCATCGTCACGGACGAGCGCATGCGGACCAGCATGCCGCATATTTATGCTGCCGGGGATTGCACCGGCCCTCACGCCATCGTCCATCTCGCCGTTAGGCAAGGTGAGATTGCCGCTCACAACATCATGCAACCCGATTCTATCTGGAAAATGGATGACCGGCTACTGCTCGCGGTGATTTTCACCGATCCGCAAGTGGCCCAGGTCGGCCTGAGCGAAAAATCGGCGGCTAGGCTTGGCATCCCGTATCACGTCGCCACTTACCCGTTCCGTGAACTCGGGAAATCCGTCATCATGGATGCTACGGATGGGCATGTGAAGCTCCTCGCGGACCCCAAGTCGGGCGAAATCCTCGGCGGCGCGTGCGTCGGTCCTGTCGGCGGGGAGTTGATCCAAGAAATCGTCGCGGCCATGGCAAAGCGGATGACGGTCCACGAGCTTGCTATCCTGCCACACTATCATCCGACCCTGGTCGAAATCTGGACCTACCCGGCGGAAGAATTGGCGGGGAGGATCACTCCGCGCGAGTAGGGTTACTCCCCATGGGCAGATGCCCGGGATCGGCTAAGTTTCGCAACTATGAAAACTTTGTTCACATCGGAAGTCATCTCCAAGGGCGCGCGTTCCGGCTCACTCCATGCGCCGGACGGCTTGCTGGATGTCACCTTGGGGAATCCCCTTAAGCAAGGGATCGAGACGCGGGGACCGAATCCCGAAACCTTGTTCGCCGGCGCCTACTCCGCCTGCTATCATGGGGCTGTGCTCAACGCGGCCGAGAGGCTTTTGATTCCTATCACCGACACAACGGTGCGCGCCTTGGTCAGCCTGATCGAGGAGGACAACGGCGGCTTCCGCCTTGCCGTGGAATTGCACGCGCTACTTCCCGGGGTGGATCCGGAAGATGCTGGGAAAATCATGACTGAAGCCCACGTGACTTGTCCATACTCCAAGGCCCTCCGTGGCGATGCCGCGGTCACTTTGGTCGTCGATTGAAGATCTCAAACTAACTCAATGATGAAACCAAAACCCATTGAACCTGCCAAGCGGCTGAGCAAGGACTTGAGAACCTTTGAAAAGCTCCCGGAGAAAACCAAGGAACTGGAGCTCCTCTCGGACCAAGCGGAAAAGGAAAGCGGCAAGAACCGGGCGGCGCTGGATCGATTGATCCACGCTAAATCCGACCGCAAGTAGGTTGCAGGATTTCAAGAATGAACGGCACCTCGAGGTTCCCCGCAGGTGCCGTTCAGGCAGTCGTGTCTGCGCGAACGGCCTTAAGGGGTTAGGTCGATGGTGAAGCGGCTCGTAATTCGATAGAACTGGATCACGAGACCATGCCCGTCGTCAGGCTGGCTTAACGTGGGGATTGCTTTTACCGGACTTCACTCTACCAGCTCAATGCGATTGCGATAGTTTGACCACCATCTTGCCGACGTTCTTCCCGTCAAAGAGCCCGATGAATGCTTCAACCGCTTGATCAAGCCCGACCACCAAGGTTTCCAGGCTTTTCAGATTGCCGGCGTGGTAGTGAGCGACGGCTTCCTTTTCAAACTCGCCCTGACGATCCAGCCAGTCGAAAACGATCAGGCCCTTCATGGTGAGCCGCTTCGTCGTCATGTTGAAGAGATTGGAAGGGCCGGGTTTAGGCTTCTCGTCGTTGTAACCCGCGATGCCGCCGCAGGCGATGATTCGCCCATGCGTTCGCAATGCTGACAGCGCGGCTTCGAGGGATTCACCGCCGACGTTGTCAAAATAGACGTCGATGCCGTCAGGGGCTGCGTTGTTCAGTTGTTCCAGCACGGGGCCGGTTTTGTAGTTAAAGGCGGCATCGAATCTGCATTCCTCTAGCAGTCGTTTCACCTTCTCCTCGGAACCGGCGGATCCGATCACCCGGCAGCCGCGCAACTTCGCCAACTGGCCGGCCACGTTGCCCACGGCACCGGCGGCCCCTGAGATGTAGATCACATCGCCCGCCTCCACCTCGACCATCGTCAATCCCGCCCACGCCGTCATGCCGGTCATGCCAAGGGTGCCGAGATAAACGGAGAGCGGTTGCACGGCTTTGTTGACGGCATGCAGCTCCTTGGGTGCGGCGATGAACGCCTCGCGCCAGCCGTAACTGGACGTGACGATATCGCCGACCTTGAACTCGTTGGATCGCGACTCGACCACCTCGCCCACGGCACCGCCTTCGAGCGCTTTTCCGATCTCAAAGGGCGGCACATACGACTTTCGGTCGCTCATGCGGCCGCGCATGTAGGGATCGACGGACATGAACCGATTGCGCACGAGCACCTGCCGGTCTTGAAGCGTTGCTAGGGTGGTTTCGGCCAACGTAAAGTTGCTGGCGGTTGGGACGCCGGTGGGGCGTGAGGCGAGGCGGATCTCGCGGCTGGTAATGTTAGGCATACGGGTATCGGTTACTGGGCTTGCTTGAGTGAGGCCATGTCGATGACGAAGCGGTATTTTACATCGCCCTTCACCAGTCGGTCATAGGCTTCATTGACTTGTTGGATCGGGATGAGTTCGATGTCGGAGGTAATGTTGTGCTGCCCGCAGAAATCGAGCATTTCCTGGGTCTCCTTGAGCCCGCCGATGAGTGAGCCACTGAGGCTACGGCGTCCGAAGATGAGGTTGGTGACATCCACTTCAAGCGGTTCGGAAGCTACGCCGACCTGCGTGAGATTGCCGTCGCGCCTGAGCAGAACGAGGTAAGCGTTGATGTCGTGTTTCGCCCCAACGGTATCGAGGATGAAGTGAAAACTGTTAAGGTGCTTTTTCATCGCGTCCTCATCTTTGGATTGCACGACCTCATCCGCCCCGAGCCGCAGCGCGTCTTCCACTTTATTGAGGGAAGTCGTGAAGACCACGACGTGCGCGCCGAGCGCCTTCGCCAGCTTCACACCCATATGCCCGAGTCCGCCGAGTCCCACGATGCCGACTTTTTGCCCTTGGGTGACGCCGTGATAGCGCAGGGGTGAGTAGGTGGTGATGCCGGCACAGAGCAGCGGGGCGGTGCCTGCTAGATCAAGGTTTCCGGGAACTTGCAGCACGAAGGCTTCATCCACCACGATGCTCTCCGCATAGCCGCCGTAGGTCATGCCGCCGCTGTGTTTGTCGGGGGCGTTATAGGTGAAGGTGGCTCCTTTCTCGCAGAACTGCTCGAGGTGTTCCTCACAATTTCCGCAGGTGCGGCACGAGTCCACGAGGCATCCGACCCCGGCGATGTCGCCTGCTTTGAACTTCTTCACGTGCGCGCCGACGCTGATGACGCGGCCGATGATTTCATGCCCCGGTACGCAGGGGTAGGTCGTGCCCTGCCATTCATTGCGCACGGTGTGCACGTCCGAGTGACAGACGCCACAGAAGAGGATCTCGATCTGGACATCATGCTCGCCGGGCGCGCGGCGTTCGAGGTTGAAGGGCGCGAGGGGTGCGGTGGCCGAGTTGGCGGCGTAAGATTTAGTTTTCATAGATTTAGTTAAGTAGAGTGGTTATTCGGTAGTATCAGTGGACCAGACTCGGATTATTTTTTTGTCTATTGTGGCGGGTATGGATTCATTTGAGTGGAAATCCGGCCGCGGCGATGGCGGTCCGCAGCTTTACTTTGCCGTCATGATCAATGACATCGCCGTGCCCGACGATTACCCGGTCAAAATCCCATCCGAGGATCGTGGCTAACGAACTCTGGAACGCTGCCTCATCCTTGACCCCCGCCTTGACTGGCCGGGACATGCCCGGATGATGCTCGCCACCAACGGCAGCACGCAGGATTAACTCCGTCCAGATCGGCTCATCGCTGCCAAAATTGAAGACCAGTTCGGTGAGGATCAGTGTTCGTGATAGAACATGGAACAGCGCGGTATCGCGGGCCGCGGGAGCGCCTTGGATTTCCAGCGCCAGCAACTCGCCGTCCCACTCGACTGGCGCAGGCACGATCGTCGTTGTCGAAAATCCGACCACTTCCGAAAATCCCTCGGGTGCAAGATAGGGTATCCCCGGAAACGCCGCGCGGCCTTCCTTGGCAAAAGTGTCATGCCGTAAGATGCCGTCCAGCAGCCAGCCAGGTTCGCCGAGTGCGCGGATCGCCGACACGTCCTCCGGGGAAAAGGGTGCCGTGGAATGAATGATCATTTTGCCTGACCGGAGACGGATCAGCGTCACGTTGCAGCGCAGATCAGCACCCAGCATTTTCAATGGATAGGCGAGCAGCCAGAGATTCTCGGCGAGGAGTTGCGGTGCGGTGGGTGCATTCATAGAAGGTAATGGTGCGGGTTACTTCGAACGGGGCGATTCGAGATCGTCACCGGGCGGTTGGCGGCCTTTGCGCATCTCGGTCACAGCGGCCATGAGTGTTAGGGCGGCGTTCTTTGCCTCCGTCATGAAGGCCGTGTCGCGATCCAGCGCCTCGTGGCTCGTGGCATACGGCTCGTAGTAGCCGAGGTAGCGATCAAACACCGCAGCAGCGCCTGCGGGCACGAGTTCCATGTCAGTTAGCCAGTCGTGGAGATTGCGTCGCAGGCTTTCGATGCCCGCTGAATCGCCATGGGTGATCACCGAAAATATCCGTCCTTTGAGATGGCGAGGGTAATCCCAGCCTTTCAGCTCGAGCGCTTTGGCCTCGGCGGGTTCCTTGCCATGCGTGCTGGTGGGGTCGGGATTCCCGCCGTCCGCGCACACGAGCCGATCCATCATGAGCTTTAAGACGCTAGGCGCTTGATACCAATGAACCGGTGTCACGATCATCACGCCATGCGCGGCGACCCAACGCGGATACAGTTCATTCATCCAATCATGAATCTGGCCCATGTAGTGATTCGGATAGCACGAGCACGGCCAGTGGCACAGCGGCATGGCGGTGGAGACGCAAGCTTTGCACGGATGAATCTGGCGACCGTATTCGGAATTGATCTGGCTAAGATCGAGGAAGTCCACATCGAAGCCGCCCTGCTTTTCCATGCAAGTGCGCACTTCGGTGGTGACGCGAAACGTTTTCGCCATTTCGCTGGGGCACGTTTCATCGGTGCGTGGCGAGGCGGAAATCAAGAGGATTCGAGCCTTGCCACCGTGATCCTCGAAGCGTTGTTGAGCTTCTTGAATGGCGGTGCGCGTCTCCAGCCATTCGACCGAGAGCTCGTGCTCAGGATCGGCGAAACCGGGACCGGCCTTCCGCGTGTGCGGGCTTTTGCGAGTTGCTTGATAGGCCTCCCACGCCAGACCTGTCAGCCGCTCGACTTCTGGCTTTGCCGCGTCGAAAGCAGGGTCCACAAACTGCGCGCGGTAGCGGCGTTCGAACTCGGTGCGCGACAGTTTGGTCGAACCTTGCCCGGTGCGGACTATGGGTATCTCGGTAGTCACTGGGGAATTTCCTTGTTAGCGTGACTGGTGCGATTTGGAAGTGCTGCGACCTTTTGCGCCAGCGCGATGATTTCCTGCCCGTCGGCCAATCCGTCAATAAACCGTGCGGGAATTCCGCGCAACCCGACTTGCGCGCCCACGAGCGCGCCGGTGAGGCAGGCCCGCGACATGTTTTGGCCCCCGCCGTTGATCGCGTGGAGCACAGCGCTCTCAAAGTCGCCAGGGAATCGTGCAGCCAGATGATAGGCGGCGGGGAGGACGAAATTGACCGCGCACGACATACCGTGGACGAGCGAGATTTTCCACGCCGGCTCGATGCGGATGTCAGGATCGTGCGCGGCCTGTGCGATCCACGAGGGGAGCAGTAGCGCATCGGGCGAAGGGAAACCGAAGGACGGCTTGGCGCACACTTCGGGGGCGGCAATGGAGCTTTTCATCACGAAGGGCAGCGTGCCGTCCGCGATCATTTCCATCAGATTGTCGGAAAGCTGCTCGTCGAACTCCTCCCCGCGCACCAAGGCGGCGAGCACACACGCGAAGGCCACGCTTTGCTGCGCGACGAGCGGATCGGTCT
>JAYWDF010000107.1:0-7414 GCA_043779985.1 Akkermansiaceae bacterium
GCATCGTCCGCGAGCTTTCCGCCGCCGTGGCCCAGGCGGGGGGAAATATCGAAGAGCTCACCACCGGCCTCGAAAGCGCGCCGATGAGCGGGCAGCCGATGTTCCGCGCGCACGGAATCGTTTCCATCCCGGAGGACACGGATACCGCGGTACTCACCGCCGCGATCGAATGCCTCGGCGGCGACCTAACGGTGGATGTCTCGGTTTGAGTGATGGATCAAACCGGCGGGCAGAAAACACCCTAGCAGACGATCGCTACCAAGTCATGCCCGCGACCCTTACCTAACATGCAACGACCCCGCGTCTCGACCAATCTCGCCGTCTCTGCGGATGGGAAAATCTCCTCATCTCCGCCGCGACCGTCCGGCTGGACGTCGCACGACGATCATGACCGGCTTCTCAAGCTGAGAGAGAACGCCGACGCGATCCTCGTCGGGCGGGGTACCCTGGAATCCGACCGGATGACGCTCACCGTGCCTGGAAAACCGATCCAGCCCCTGCGCTGCATCGTCTCGCGGGGCGGCAGGATCGATCCAGCCCATCCCCTATTCAGCAAGCCCGGCGGCGACATCCACCTCTTGGTCACCGGCGGTCTCACGGGCCCCGTGGATCCACGAATCACCGTCCACTCGCAGACATTGCTTCAATTTCTCGATACGCTGGCCAGGGAATTCCACGTCAAACAGCTCCATTGCGAGGGCGGTGGACAATTGATCCGGGCACTGGCAGAATTGGACGTGATTGATGAATTTCACCTCACTCTGGCGGGGCACACGCTCTTCGGTGGTCTTCAATCGAACACCGCCACGGGCATTCCCGCGGAATTTCTGCCAAAGGCGGTGGATTTCGAAATCCGCCATTTCGAGCCGCACTCCGAGATCGGGGAATGCTTTCTGAGCTACACGCGCTGCCGCTAAATCTCAGTGCGCGGCCTTTTCCTCGTGCTCCAGAGGAGTCTCATGTCCAGCAGCAGCTTCGTGCGCACCACCGGCGGCATGATGCTGGTGAAGTTGCTTGGTGCCATCGGGCCCCTCGAATTCATGGCGCTCACAAGAAACGGCAAACCCTGAAACGGCCACAAGAAGGATGGAGAAAAATTTCATCGCGCCGCTTCAATAGCCACTCGCCGCCGAAAGGCAACCCCCAAGGCTCGGGAAAATTCCGCACCGATGACACTTGGAATCCCCACTCAGACGCCGGAGCCGCCGAGCCCCCCGGATCAGAATGGGAAAAAGATCGGAATGAAAATCGAGCCGAGGACCCAGCACAAAATATCCAGCGGCACCCCCACCCGGATGAAATCGGTGAACCGGTAGCCTCCGGCGCTGTAAACCATCATGTGGGTCTGATAGCCGGCCGGGATGGCGAATCCGATGCTGGCGCCGATCATGACCGCAACGATGAAGGGTCGGGGGTCGACCCCCATATCCAAGCCCAACTGGATCGCAAAAGGTGCCAGCAGCGCGGCCACGGCGTTGTTGCTGAGGAGCTCCGTGAAAATGATGGTGAGCAGCAGCACCGCCGAGAGGATGAGCCGCTTGTCCCAAGTACCGACCAAGCCCATCAGGCCGTGCACGATCGTCTTGGATGCCCCGGTCCGGTCCAGCGCCTCACCCAGCGCAAGCGTGCCCAGGATCATGATGATGATCCGCCAGTCAATGGCTTGATAGACCTCGTCGGATTCGAGGCAGCCGCCGAAAACCACCAGCAGCGCCGCCCCCAGAGCCACCCACTCAAACGGGATGAAGTTATCCCGGGAACCCAGAATCATCACCAAGGCCAGCGCCAGCAGAGCCACCCAGGCCCGCTTGCGGCGGTAAACCGGCTTTTCCTTGGTCGCGCTGAGGTTGATGACGTCGCTATCCCGGAAAAGTTCCTTCATGCGCTCGCCGGAGCCCTCAAACAACAAAGTATCCCCCACCTCCAGCTTCAGACTTTCAAAACTTTCCCGCAGGTTCGCTCCCTGCCGGTGCACGGCCACGATGATCACTCCGTAATGCTGGCGGAATCCGACGTCGCGCAGCGTCTTGCCGACCAGCTTGGACCGTGGGCCCAGCATGCCCTCCACCAGAACGGCCTTTTCCGTCTGCACATAGCTGAGGCCGAATTCGGACTTCGCAGCGACGTCGATGCCATCCACATCAGCGAGCCCCCGCACGCCGGAAAGCCGGCTCTTGATAATCACGCGGTCACCCGGCTCGAAGCGCAATTCCGTCAAAGGCACTTCCACCCGGTTACCACTGCGCCGGACCTCGATGACCCGCATGTCCCGGCGCTTGGCCAGCGAAGTTTCCGACAGGATCTTGCCAACCAAGGGTGAATCGTCCGAAACGATGGCGGCGGTGAGGAACTCACGCTCCGCCTCGGAATCAATCAAGGTCGCCAGACAAGCCCGGCTCGGCAGCAGCTTGCGGCCCACCACCATCAGGTAGATCACCGTGCCCGCCGCCAGGACGCTGCCCAGTCCGGTGATTTCAAACATCGTAAAGGGCCGCAGCCCCTTTTGCTTCACGATGCCGTTCACGATCATGTTGGTGCTCGTGCCGATCATCGTCAACATGCCGCCGGCGATGGCAAGGTAGGAAAGTGGAATCAAAAACCGGGAAGGCACCATGCCCGTCCGGCGGCACAGCCCCATCACCACCGGGATGAAAACGAGCACTACCGTGGTGTTGTTGATGAAAAAATGCAGGCCGATGGTCACGCCCGCCAGTGCCAGCATCGCCTGCCACTCCTTGCGCCCGGCGATCTTCTCAAACCAGCGGCCGAAGCCCTCGGCCAAGCCGGTTCTTTCCAGAGCCGTGCCGACAATGAACATGAACGCCACGGTGAGCACGGCGTTGTTGCCGAAAATGCCGGCCATGATTGAGGCTTTTTGCGCCTTATCGACCGGCAGCAGGATGGCGTGGCCGTTGAACGGAACTACCAGCAGAAGGAAAAGCGCACCCATCGACACCACGTCCGGGGAGACTTTTTCCCAGATGAACATCCCCACCGTGGCGAGAACGAGAATACAAACGAATAACTGATCAGGAGGCATCGCCGGCGAGCCTTAGCGGACTCCCCCCCATCTGTCCAGCCATGCAATCGCCCCGAAGCGCATTGCCCTTCATGACCCGGCACTCATGTCTGTCCGTCCTATTTTCAATTCCAGCGCCCCCCTCAGCCAAGCCATCCCGCCACGGCGCGGGCAGCGCGTTCGTGCGCTCCCGCTCCGCCAAGCTTCGCCGCAGTCTCCGCCAACCGCCCCTGCAAGGCCTCGCGCTTGGCTGGAGATTCGAGAAATTCCTGTAAAGCCCGCGCCACCGCCACCGGCTCAGCCTTCGACTGGATCAATTCTTCCACCACGCCTTCGCCCGCCAGAATGTTCACCAGCCCGATGTATTTGATTTTCACCAGTATTCTTCCCAGGAAGTAAGTCAGAGGAGCGACTCGATAGACCAAGCAATAGGGCAGCCCGTAATACGCCGCCTCCAGCGTCGCCGTGCCACTGGCGATCACCGCGCAACACGCCCGCTGCATCAGCGAGTGACTTCCGCCGGCCGTCACGGCGATCAAGTCCCCTGCCCCCGCCCCCATAATCAATCCCCGGATCTGCCCGCCCAGCTTCGCCGACGCGGCGGGAACTTCGAAGGTCAACCCGCCATTTCGCGCCTTCAGTCGCTTTGCCGTTTCGATCATCAGCGGGAATAACCGCGCGATTTCCCGCTCGCGGCTCCCCGGGAAAAGCCCGACCAGCGAACTGTCCCGCTGCGCGCCCCCGATCCGCTCCTTCTCCAGTTCGTCGACCAACGGATTGCCCACAAAGGTCGTTTTTAGCCCGGCATCTTCGAAAATCGGCTGCTCGAAGGGGAACAGACAGAGCATTTCATCCAGCAATCCCGCCATGATCGGAATCCGGCGCTTGTTCCACGCCCACACTTTCGGGCTGATGTAGTAAATGATCCGGGTCTGCGGGCACTCGCGCTTCACCGCAGCCGCAAAGCGTAAATTGAACCCCGGGTAATCGATGAGCAGCAAGACATCGGGTTGAAAAACCTTCAACTCCGCTAACATCTCCGCGAAGCGCTGCTTGAACCAGCCATACCGTTTCAGGACCTCCCACACGCCCATCACCGCCGCGTCCTCCACCCAGTCGCGCAAGCCCGCGCCCGCGAGCTCCGCCATTTCCGGCCCGCCCGCCCCATGAATCTCCACGCCAGGCACCATTTCCTTTAAAGATTGCAACAACCCCGCCCCATGAGCATCCCCACTCAACTCCCCCGCGACCACGTAAACCCGTTTCGACATGCGCCGGCAGGCTATGCAAGCCGCCCCGCTCTGGCCATTAAAAATCACCCCACCACCACCACCCGCGCCCCGATTCCACCAAAATCGCAAAACTTCCGGAGTTCCGCATTGATTTCGACGCCACGGCGGCTTTGATCGGCCTCCGCTGCTTCGCGCATCTCTCATCATGTCCGCCGATCTCAAAGAATCCTCCGTCCCGCTCGCCGAAATTTCCCAGGGGCCCAATGCCTTCGAAGCGTTTCTCGATCGCAATCAAAAGGGAATCGTGGTGTTCGCCATCCTTCTCGCACTCGCAGCCGTCGCCACCGTCGTCTACCGCGGCATCGAGACCAGCCGCCAACAAACCGCCGGGGCCGCCCTGAATAAAGCCGAGGACCTCACCGCACTCAAAGCCGTCGTCGACCAACATGCCGACACCATCGCCGCCGGAAGCGCCATGGTCCTCCTCGCCAACAACCAGTGGAGCGCAGGCAAGCAGGATGACGCCATTGCCACCCTTCAGAAATTCATCGCCTCCTCGCCCGACCATCCCGCCATCCCCACCGCCAAGGCCAACCTCGGCTCCAAGCTGATGGTCCAAGGAAAAAGTGGCGACGCCGCCAAGCTCTTCGAAGACCTCGCCTCCGATCCGGAAGCCCGCTTCATCGCACCCTTCGCACTCATTTCCCTAGGGGACATCGCCAAGACCGCGGGAGATCTGGAAAAGGCCGAAGCCTCCTACACCAAGGCGAAGACCGCGTTCCCGGAAAGCAGCTTCGCAGAAACTGCCAACCGCCGCCTCGCCATTCTCAAGACCAAGCCACCCGTCGAGATCGAGCCGCCACCGGCACCACCGACCCCTCCCGCCGCCGGCGCTGCTGCCCCTCCGGCCGCCACCCCTGCCGGACTTTCCATCCCGCCTAGCCCTGAACTCGAAATTCCGGCTCCCGCCAAGCCCTGAGCCTGGAATCAATTTGACATCTGAATAACTCCATCCATTCTTTACTCCCGTGTTTAAAAAAGTAATCGGCCAAGACAACAGCGAGACCCACCGGCCCGCTCCTCCACTTCCGGAATCCCGCCACCCGGAGCCAGTTTCCACCCCATCGGCCTACGGTTCTCCGCAGCCTGCTGTCGCCGCTGCCCGACCGTCTCCTGCCGCCACTCGCAACATCCTCTCCACCGATGTGGAAATCAAAGGGATTGTCAAATTCACCAACGACCTCGTCGTCGACGGGAAAATCGAAGGCGAAATCAATTCTGACGGCAATCTCACCGTCGGCGAGAACGCCCGCATCAAGGCCGAGATCAAAACCGCAACCGTCGTCGTTTACGGCAAGGTCCACGGCAACATCACCGCCACCGACCGCGTCGAGCTCAAGGCCAGCGGCGAAGTCGTCGGCGACATCAAGGCCAAGACCCTCGCCATCGAGGCCGGTGCCATTTTCGTCGGCAAGTCCACCGTCGGCACCCCGGCTCAAGCCCCGGCATCCGCCCAGCCTGCCGTGAAAACCGCAGCCACTCCCGAAGCCCCCAAACAAGGCACTCTTGCTGGCACCGTTGCCTAACTTGTCGAAGGCAGCCCCTTCGAACCCCCATCCGCACTGCCATGGCCGATGAGCCCCAGCGCCATCGCATCGAGGTAGCTTGCCCGGAATGCGGAGAAGTGCAGTCCGAGCCCGCACTCGTGGTTTCCACGCAATGCAGGTCTTGCCGCGCCAATTTCCAAGTCCGCGACGGCAAGGGAGTCGTCCGCCAGCACCCGATCACCCGCCTCGCCATCCCGCGTAAGGATTCCGATCCTGAGCCCGAGCCGCTTCCCGAAGCGCCCAAGCCCCCGTCGCTCCTCCGTCGCGGCCCGATCGTGCAAGCACCGCAATCCTTCCTGATGCGGTTTCTCAACCCCACCAAGCCACCGCGGGAAATCACCTGCTTCAGTTGCAGCTATTCCTACACCGCCGTCGGGGACGCACAATCCAGCCAATGCCCGAAATGCAGCGGCTACATCAGCCTGCTCAACTACGAGATCAACGAGCATTGGAACCGCCGCATCCAGACCTGCGGCGACGTCGTGATCCAGAAAGCCGGCGTCGTCTCCGGCGTCACCCTCCGCTGCCATAACCTCACCGTCCTCGGCGAACTCGCCGGATCCGTGGAATGCACCGGCGACCTCGTCATCCGCAGCCATGGCAAAATCATCGGTACCGTGCACTGCCGGAACCTGCGCGTTGAGAAAGGCGCCCGCGTCGAGTTCCTCAATCCGGTCACCGCCACCAGCGCCTTCATCGACGGCCACGTCCGCGGCCAGATCTTCTGCTCCGGCCCCGTCACCCTTGAGAAGCGCGCCCACCTCCAAGGCCTCGTCCGCACCACCTCTTTCATCGTGAAACCCGGCGCCAAACACACCGGCACCATCGAAATGATCCCCGAGCTGAGCCCGCAAGCCTGACAATTCACACGGCCAGCCTGCCCTACCCGCACCTTCCAATGCCCGCCGCCCTCGATCTCAAGGAGGAAATCCTCGCTCTCAAGAAAGCCCGCAACGCCGTCATTCTCGCCCACAACTATCAGACTGGCGACATCCAGGACGTCGCCGACTACGTGGGTGACTCGTTAGGCCTCGCCTACCACGCCAAGGCCACCAACGCCGACGTCATCGTCTTCTGCGGCGTCCACTTCATGGCGGAAACCGCGAAAATCGTGAACCCCGGGAAAATCGTCGTCCTCCCGGATGCCGATGCCGGCTGCTCGCTCGAGCAATCCTGCCCCGCTCCCGAACTCGAAGCCTTCCTCAAGGCGAACGCGGAGAAGAACTACTACGTCATCGCCTACATCAACTGCTCCGGCGGGGTCAAAGCGCTCTGCGACGTCATCGTCACCTCCGGCAACGCCGTGAAAATCGTCAACCTCGCCCCCAAAGACCGCCCCATCCTCTTCGTCCCCGACGAGAACCTCGGCGCCTGGGTCATCGAGCAGACCGGCCGCAAGATGGACCTCTGGAAAGGCAACTGCTACGTCCACGTTGAGTTCACCCGCGACTCCATCAACCGCATCAAGGCGGAATATCCCGACGCCCTCGTCGTCGCCCACCCGGAATGCACCCAGGCCGTTAGACTCCTCGCGGACGAGGTCTGCTCGACCGAGA
>JAYWDF010000108.1:0-7365 GCA_043779985.1 Akkermansiaceae bacterium
CCTCCGCCACCGCGAGGGCGACTTGTTTCTCACCGATCAAGTCCGCGCGGCGATCCAAGCGGTTTACGACCACCCGCTCACCACCGAGGCCGTGGACAAACTCAACCGCCAACTCCGCTCGACCATCGCCGCCGAGGATCTGGCCGAGATGGTCACCGCCCTCCACCGCGATGACCGCCTCGTCGTCGTCAATCTCCACGACGAGCCCTCGAAGGAACCCCGCATCCTTTGCTCGTTAGGCCTCGCCGACTAACACGCCATGCATCTCATCTATTTCGACGAGTCGGGGAACACTGGCAACAACCTATCCGATGACAGCCAGCCCATCTTCCTGCTTTGCGCGCTCGCAGTTCCGGCGGACCGCTGGCAGGTCATTGAAAGCGATCTCACCGAAGCCCGTCGGGCCATCTATCCCGACCCCATCCCCGATCATTTTGAAATGCATGGTGCCGAGATCATCAGCCCGGGCAAGGAATGCTTCTTCCGTGGTAAACCTCTCGAAGACCGCATCGCCCTCTATCAAGCTTGGATCGATGTTGCGAAAAAACACTCACTCAGGGTTTTCTCCCGCGCCATCGTCAAAAAACGCTACGCCCGCTGGCTTCATGACGCGTTCGGCGCAGGGGTGTCGATCAATCCCCACGTCGCGGCGTTTGCCCTCCTCTCGCAGGTCGTGAACCAACACCTTGCGAGCCTCAATCCTCCCTCCCTGGGAATCCTGATTTCCGATGAAAACAAGGAGGTCGTCAAAGACATCGAGAAATCCATCCGCGCTCTCCGCTTTGACGAAGGTGCGCTCCGCCTCGGCAACATTATCGAAAAGGGCTTCTTCATCGAGTCCCACAAAAGCCTGCTCCTCCAACTCTGCGACCTTTGCACCTATTCCATCCGGAAAAATGAGGAAGCCAAAATTGGCCGCCCGATGTCCGGCCCCATGCAAACCATCGCCGCACTGGCGGATCCCTTGATCCACCGAGGCAATGAAGCCATGCCAGACATTCTGGCATGGCTTCAAGGACAGTATCAAAGTGGAGCGGCCAGGGGCATTGCCACGGGGACGAAGAAAGGTTCGAACCACACTAGTCGCTGAGGGATCAATAGACCCGCTTCACCCAATTTCAAGCCATTTCTCCCATGACCCCACAACAACGCAAGGAAGCCGCCCGCTATCTCAAGGCCTTCGACTTCTCAGGCCTCTTCACCGATCCCTCCATCGGCTGGAACTGGCCGGACTCCGGAAACCGCCTCAAGGTTCCGTCCGTCCAAGGTTTCCGGGAACTCGAAGTCATCGCGGAAAAGAAGGGCGTCAAGGTCCTACTCGTGCCGCCCTTGGCCAATGGCTCCATCATGCCATCCGACGAGCGGAAAAAACTTGAAGTCGCCGTCACGCCGCTTGCTGCCGAGCACCTCCTTATTTTCGTTGATCAGGCAAAGACCCGCCAAGTCTGGCTCTGGACCTCCCGCCTGCCCGGCAAGCCGATCCGCCGCCGCGAGCTGAACTGGGAAAAAGGCCGATCTAACGAACTCCTGCTCCAGAAGGTCATCTCCATCGCCTTCACGCTCGACGAAGAAGAAGCCCTCGATATCACCGGCGTCGTCCACCGCCTGCATGACAATCTCGACCGCGACCGCCTGACCAAGCGCTTCTACGACGAGTTCAAAAAGCACAAGGACCGCTTCCAGAAATTCATCTCCGGGCTCAGCGACCAGGGTGTCATGGCGCATTACACCTCGCTCATGCTGAACCGCCTGATGTTCTGCTATTTCCTCCAGCAGAAAGGCTTTCTCGACGGCGACACCCATTACTTGAAGAACCGCTTCGAAAGCGTCCGCGCCACCCTCGGCAAGGACAAGTTCCACTCGTTCTACATGAGCTTCCTCAAGCGACTCTTCCACGATGGCCTCGACGCCCAGGCCCGCCCGGACGAACTCACCGCCATCATCGGGAAAAATATCCCGTATCTCAACGGCGGCATCTTCGCCGAGCACAAGATCGAGAAGGACAACCCGCAGATCCAAATCCCGGACGAGGCCTTCGAGAAAATCTTCGCCTTCTTCGATGCCTACGACTGGCACCTCGACGACCGCCCGCTCGCCAATGGCAACGAGATCAATCCCGAGGTCCTGGGCTACGTCTTCGAGAAATACACCAACCAGAAGGAGATGGGGGCCTACTACACCAAGGAGGACATCACCGGCTACATTTCCAAGAACACTATCCTGCCCTTCCTCCTCCAGAAAGTTGCCGCCAAGCTTCCTGCCGAGGCATGGGATCTCCTAAAAAACGATCCCGACCGCTACATTTACGAACCCGTCCGCCGTGGTGCAGGCACGGATGAAAAGGAATGGAAAAAATCCCTGCCCGCAAAGATCGCGATTGGCTTGGAAGAAAAAGAAAGGGGCACAGGCGTCTCGCCTGTTTCTTCATCCCCTTCAGAAGAATGCAGGCGAGACGCCTACCCCCCCTTTCTCGAACGCCGGAAACACTGGAATACCACCGCACCCGCTTCCCACGCCCTGCCCACCGAGATCTGGCGGGAAACCATCGCCCGCCACCTCCGCTGCCACGAGTTGCGGAAAAAACTCCGCGCCGGTGAGGTCAGGGACCCCGCCGATCTCGTCACGCTCAATCTCGACATCCGCCAATTCGTCCAAGACCTCATCGCCACCGCTCCGGCGGATCTCGCGCTGGCGATGTGGAAAGCCCTGCGCTCCCTGTCCGTGCTCGATCCCACCTGCGGCTCCGGTGCCTTCCTCTTCGCCGCCCTCGAAATCCTCGAACCGCTTTACGAAGGCCTGCTCGAACGCCTCCGCGCCCTGCTCGCCGATTGGCAATCGTCCGGCGAAAAGCACCCCGTTTGGCAAAAGGAAATCCAGCAGATTCTTGCCGCCGTGGACCGCCACCCGAACGAGGCCTACTTCATCCACAAGACCATCATCGTTCACAATCTCTACGGCGTGGACATCATGGAAGAAGCCGTGGAAATCTGCAAACTCCGCCTCTTCCTCAAGCTTGCCGCTCAGCTCGAACCCGGCCAGGCCGTCGAACCGCTCCCCGACATCGACTTCAACGTCCGCTCCGGCAACACGCTCGTCGGCTATGCGTCCCGCGACGAAATCCGCCGCGCCTTCACCGAGGCCAAAGGTGGTCGCGGCGGCGATCAGATGGCCCTGCTAGGGATTGAAAACTCCCGCGACGATTTCCGCCGCATCATGGAAGACGCGGAAGAGGCCGACATGGCTTTCCAACAGTTCCAAATCCAACAGGATCTCGGCACCGAAGGAGCTGCGGAACAGCGCAAAGTAAAAGAAAAGCTTGGTCATAAACTCGATGCCCTCCGTTCACAACTCGACCGCTTCCTAGCCGGGCAATACGACCAGAAAAATCTCAAGTCCGACTCTGCTCTCAAAAAATGGCAAACCTCGCATGAACCGTTTCATTGGTTCGTCGAATTCTATGGCATCATGAATTCTGGTGGTTTTGACGTGATCGTGGGGAACCCGCCCTATGTGGAGTATTCTCGAAGCAAAATGAGCTACACCGTTCGAAGCAACGAATGCGGCACGTGCGACAATTTGTGGGCATTCTGTCTTGAACGCGCATTGAGTTTGCTGTCATCCAATGGCGAAATCTCACTAATCGTTCCGTTGAGTCTGGTTTCCACCAGCCGATTTTCTCCAGCTCTCAGCCTATTGAAACGCAATCGACTTTGCCGTCTCCTAACCTTGTCAGGAGACGCCCATCCATCAGTTCTTTTTGATGGCGTTAAAATGAGTTACACGATTCTTGCGTGCTCCAATGGCGCTAAAGAGGCAACTTACGTTTCAAAACTTTATCGATGGCTCTCCCCAGAGCGATCCGTGCTTTTTCAATCGGTTCAATACACAGAGGCGCGGCATCATCAAGAGTCGAACTTACCCTTCAAAATGGAAAGTTCACTGCATCGTCAAATCATCGACAAAGTCTGTTCTCACAAAACTCAGATTCGTCACCTCGAAGGACGCGGCGGCGAGCCAATCATCTACCATCGGATTGTAAGGCATTTCATTAAGTCATTCCGCCGGACACCATATTTCAAAAACGAGCGAGACGGAGAGAAGCGCTCCGATGACTACAAGCTTATCTCGTTCTCAGACAAAACATCCGGCCTCACTGTTCGGGCATTTTTAATGTCGAGCAGCTACTACCTCTTTTTTGTCAGCCTCTCAGATGCGTATCATTGCAGCAGAGATCTGGTCTTGAGCTTTCCAATTTCCGACGAGCCGATCGGAAATAAGATGCTTTCCGCTCTTCATCGAAAAGGCGAAGCGCTTGAAATAGACCTCTACAAAAATTCCGTCAGAAGGCGAATCGTTTACAAAACCACCGGGCTCATCGAATACGACGAGTTCTATCCAAGAAAATCAAAAGCTCTTGCCGACGAGATCGACACCATCCTCGCAACCCACTACGGCTTCACGCCCGAGGAACTCGACTTCATCATCAACTACGACATCAAATACCGGATGGGCCTGGGCGGCGGCAGCGCGGAGGAGGATGAGGAATAATCCCATGAACCAAGAACTAACCCCCGGCACCCTATCGCCCTTCGAGTCCATCCGCCGTGTGAACGCCACCGGTAATGAATCATGGTCAAGCAGGGAATTTGCCAAAGTGCTCGGCTACAGTGATTACCGGAATTTCGAGCGTGTCATCGAGGACGCCCGCACCGCCTGTTTCAACAGCGGCCAGCGGGTGGATGACCATTTCGTTGAGATCACCGATATGATCCCCAATTTAGCCTAAATTAATCGTTTGACTAAAATTAGCTCTAAGACTAAATTTATCCGTCAGTCGAACAACCTATTAAAATGAACCAAAAACTTTTCACCAATCCATTCCGTCCTGGTGCGGGGCACGTTCCTCCTTATTTGGCCGGACGCGAGGAGGAAAAAAAGGAATTCGCACGGCTCTTGGAACAAAATCCTGTGCTCGACAACCTCGTTCTCACCGGACTGCGGGGCGTGGGAAAAACAGTGCTGTTGGAAACCTTCAAACCCATCGCCATTCAAAACGGCTGGTTGTGGGCAGGTACGGATCTTTCGGAAGCAGCCACCCTCAGCGAGGATAATATCGCGATCAGGATTCTGGCGGATCTCGCTCCGCTGGTTTCCGGAATCAAAATTGCGGATCGGGAATTACCGGCCATGGGTTTCCGGCCCGAGCCGCAAAAGCAAGCAGTTCATTTGGATTACACCACCCTTAGGGGGATCTTTAACCAGACGCCTGGCCTTGTCTCCGACAAGCTTAAGGCGGTGCTAGAACTCGTCTGGAATGTTCTTTCAGGAACGAAGTGCCGGGGCATCGTGCTGGCTTACGATGAGGCGCAAAACCTCAGCGATCAGGCCGCCACCGGGCAATACCCGCTTTCCCTGCTTCTGGATGTGTTCCAATCGATACAGAAGCGAGGTTTACCCTTCCTGTTGGTGTTCACCGGCCTGCCAACCCTTTTTCCGAAGCTAGTGGATGCCCGGACTTTCGCCGAGCGGATGTTTCATGTGGTGATGTTAGGACGTTTGAATGAGAAAGACAGTCGAGACGCCATCCTCAAGCCCATTTCCGACCAAAACTGTCACGTCCGCTTCACGGACCGGGGAGTAACGGAAATCATCCGGCATTCGGGCGGCTACCCGTATTTCATTCAGTTTCTCTGTCGCGAGTTTTACGACACCTACCTTCAGCACCGGGCAAGCGGCCAGGAAAAGCCCACGGTGCGCGTCGCGCAGATGGTCCAGAAACTGGACTCGGACTTCTTTGCGGGGCGCTGGAGCAGGGTGACGGACAGGCAGCGGGTGCTGCTTGCCGTGATCGCACAGCTTCCAAATTGCGATGAGGAATTCACACCCACAGAAATCGTAGCGATGTCGGATGAACAACTCACCAAGGGATTCAGCGCGAGTCACGTCAGTCAAATGCTTTTGAAGCTGTCTGATAGTGGCTTGGTGTATAAGAATCGCCACGGGAAGTATTCCTTTGCGGTTCCACTTTTGGGTCAATTCATCCGTCGTCAATAAAATGGTATGAACGGTACTATCCCTTAATGATCGGGCTTCGCGCCAGATTTTGAATGACATTTTTGATGTAAATCTTTGTGCCATAAAACCGAGATGTATGAACCCCGCCTATCAGCACGCCCGTTTCCGCGCCAAGCTGCCTCACGGTGGCTTGCCGGAGTCCTTCGCGGTCATTACGGCCTGCAACCCCGAGGGCAGGACCATTTCCCAAGCGGAAAATGATGAGCGGACGCGCCAGCTTCGGACGCAAGTCACGAAGCTTGGCCTCGATCATTTCCCGGTCACCGGCTTCGATCCCAAGTCACCGCATGAAGAGGCCGGATTCGGCGTGGTTTGCGATGACGCCACGGCCTGCGCCTTTGGCGATCAATGGATGCAGGAGGCGATCTATCAAGTGAAGCGCGGCGAGGTGAGTCTGGTTCACCTAAGGAGTGGGGACACTCTTGTCCCCACACAAGACCGGCGACAGGAGTGTCGCCTCTCCTTAGCCCCATGGTCCGCCATGGCAGAGCCCCCGGCAGATCATCCCCGCTTCCATTTCCGAGGCCCGTTCGTCCTGCTGGAAAAATCCGCCACCGCATTCCTGTGCTCGACCCAATGCCCGGGAGACAAACTCCTCGAAGCCTACGAGTGGGCCCGCCACCAATGCGACACCGGCGGCACCGTGATTTCGGGTTTCCACACCCCGGTGGAAAAGGATGTGCTCGCCATCCTCTTGCGCCGGGGTGCCAACATTCTCTGGGTGACGGCCCGAGACCTCCCGAAAACCCTTCCCAAGGAAATAAAGCCTGCCTTAGAAGAGAAACGCCTCATGATTCTCAGCCCCTTCGACTACGGGAATGTCATCCGCCCGTCCCGTGAGTCTTGCTCCGCCCGCAACCGTTTCGTCCTCGATTTTTCCCAGGCCCGTTACATTCCCCATGTCGCCGAGGGGAGTTCTTTGGTTGCCGATGTGGAATCGATGCTGTTTTGATCAGCTCTAGCCCTGCCTCAACCGGTAATCCCTGGGTGAAATTCCGGTGATTTTTCGAAACTGGCGGGTGAAATAATTGCTGTCGTTGAAGCCGACGTCGAAGGCGATCTCGGTGATCCGGCGGTCGCTGTGGCGCAGCAGGCTGCACGCGCGGTTGATCCGCTGGCTGATCACCCAAGCCAGTGGGGAGGTGCCGGTGGCCGATTGGAAAACTCGCAGGAAGCTGCGCTGGGACATGTGGGCGATGCTGGCCAATTCCTCCAGATTGACCTCGCGGTGGATGTTGCGCTCGAGGTGGGAAAGCGCCTCGCCGATCCGCAGCAGCGCCTTGCCATCCG
>JAYWDF010000109.1:0-2498 GCA_043779985.1 Akkermansiaceae bacterium
TTTCCTACCTGATGGTGCAGCGTTCCGCGCTGCACCATGATCACGCCGCCCGGCCATGGACCGCCGGTTTCCTGAAAAATACCGGCTGGCAGATCTTGCGGCGAGACGTTCTCGATCGACCGCATCGCCAGCAATTGTTCGCGAAATTCCAACAGAACGGGTTTAATAGATCCCGGTTGGGCGCGCTGGATGACAAGCGGCACCGTGTTCATCGAAAAGCCGGCCCGCCCGGGCGTGGGCGGACCTGAGCGGACTTGGCCGACGGCGACGGCATCCGCCCCGGCCGCGCAGGAGACCGCCTGTCCCCATGCCCAGGTGATCAAGGTGGGTGCGGTGACTTCCAAGCGCTGCGCCGCAGCCTCAAGATGCGCCGCGACTTCCGCTCCCAACGACCGCTGCACGTGCGCAGCCGCATTTCCCCGTTCTGCGGGAAACTCGGGTTGGCAAGCTTCGATCTCAGCGAACGCCTGTCGGTGAAATTCCACAGCCGCCGCAATTTCATGAGGCTCTGGCGCGAGAGCAATCCCTAACTCCAGGGTCCCCGGATCTCCTGAACCGCTCAAACGTGTCTGAAATGCGCGGAGAATCGTGGCGATGGAGCGCCCGTCGAGCAACGCATGATGGAAGGTCCAGATCAGCTTATGTGCTTCAGGCCAGAGAACCGCCCGCCATGGCACACCTCCGTCCAATGGAAAGGGCTCCAAGCGGTCGTTAGCGAGCCAGTCCTTCCAAGACGGCGGGACGATCGATTCCATACGAACCGGCGTTGCGACGATCAAAGACAAAGTGCCCGCCGGTTCCCCATCGGACATCACGAATCCAGTCCTCAGAGCATCCGTCCGCGCTACTGTGTCATTCCATGCACCAATGACCTGCTCGATCGACACGCCTGCGGAAAAATCCATTTCAACCTGCTCCACATTCTCGCCGGTGATTTCAGCCAGCGAGCCACGCAGCATCGCGGCCTGCACCGGAGAAATCGATAGGGCTAGGGGGTAAGCTGACATGTTACGGAGGAAAACAGGAGATGTGAAAACGACAGGGAATCAATTCCAGCGCATGATAGAAATGGCAGGAGTTAGCTCAAAATGACATCTACGCAATCGCGGGTAAAGATTTCTTGTCACGTCGTTCTTTGAGTTGATGGAAGGTTTTGGAATTGAGCAGCGTGCTCACCAGTGCGGAAATGACGGGAAGGTCCGGTAAAATCACCAAATCGTGAAGGGTCCGCTTCTTCATGCCCCAGTTCTTGTGCCAGGCACAGTCGGAGACGCAATTGATCTCTGCCACATCCCCCGCCTGACAGGCGTGTTCAATCGCTTTTTCCAAAAGCTGGTTCCCGGGCGAGCAAGCCGAATACGCTTCATCATAGGCTATCTTCAATAGGAAGACCGTGCGGTTCATCCGGACTGCGTAATGCGCGCCAATGGTCTGATCGCCGGTCTCTAGGAAATTCCACTCCATCCAGCCGTGTTTTTGAAAACGTTCCGCGGCGATGGCATAGAACTTGGAATTCCCCTCGACGGCTTTGATCGAAGAGTTTCCAGCGCCTTTCCATCCCGCGTCTTCGACTTCTTCGAAGCGCCGCATGTTTTCCGCGGTGGAACGGGTGGCTTCCCGACAACGGAAGCGGACATCTTTCAGCTCCTCGAGTTTCCGCCCTCCCCGCTTCACCTGCCGCCGAAAGTTAGAGGAAAGTCCCGCATGGAATTGTTCCACGGTCGCTGGGATCTCGATGTAGTTTTCGTAACCACAAATGTTCTGAACGGCGTGGAATTTCGCGCCGGGTCGATTGAGATAGACCATCGACGGAGAATGCCCCGGAAGTTCGCGAAGCCGGATGAGCGGCCATGCACAGGGAATCCGCGAAAGGTAGTCCATGAACAGCTCGATTAGATTTTCCCGGCCGTGTACCGTCAGACAGTCCACACCACTCGTATGTAAGATATCATAAGGTGTCTTGAGGCAGAGGATTGATAGTCCGAGCGCACCAAAGGACCTGACGGCGATCAGAGGGAGAAGAGCGATTAATTTCCCGTCTTCAAAGGCAAGCAGGCAAAGCCAAGTCTGGGAGGCCGGCACCTGGGTTTCGAAAAACGCGCTGATCTGCGGATAAGACAGCATCGGCGACGCAGCGGGTGACTGTAAGAGCAGGTCCGCCCAGGCGTCCGCATACGGCGCAAGTCCGCCGACAGTTCGGATATCTTCAATCCGCAGGTTAGCGGGCGGATCGAAATCCCAGGGGGCAGGAATGAGCGGGTTCATCAACTTGTTTCAATATCTGTTATCCGGGGGATTCGCCTCGTGTCGATCAATATCAGCGAAAGATCTCCTTGACCTTCCGTTTGGTGGATTCAGGCACAAGTTTCAACATTCCGGTTTTTTTAATGACGTTGAGCACCTGCCGTGAGCGACTGAGCCTTTCGGGGGGATTAATGGGTTCTGATAGGACTTCAGGCCATAGTGTTTCGATCAATTCGAGGATGAACCTGAAGTCG
>JAYWDF010000110.1:0-18687 GCA_043779985.1 Akkermansiaceae bacterium
CTCTATCTAAAAACCAACGGTTCCCTCTGGGCCATGGGCAGGAATGATTCCGGCCAGCTTGGTGACGGCACGACCACCAGCCGGTCCGCTCCGGTATCCGTGGCGCAAGACGTCAAGGCAATCGCCGCCGGTGGCAACCATAGCCTTTTCATCAGGAATGACGGAACCCTTTGGGGCATGGGATCGAATTTCGTCAACCAGCTCGGTGATGGCACCACCACTTCCCGCAGCACTCCGGTTCAGATCGCCCAAGATGTCATTCAGGTCTCGGCTGGCTCCCAGTACAGCATTTTCCTGAAGTCCGACGGCACCCTCTGGGGAATGGGATACAATGTTTGGGGCCAGCTCGGCGACGGCACCAACACCAACCGCAGCACCCCAGTCCAGATCTCTCAGAATGTCGTCACCGCGTCAGCGGGCTTCGGCTATACCCTTTTTGTGAAATCGGACGGCTCGATGTGGGCGACCGGCTACAACACAAACGGCCAACTTGCCGACGGCACCGGCACGAATCGCAACATCCCCGTCCAAGTGGCGACTGGCGTCGCACGAGTTTCCGGAGGCACCTACAACACCCTTCTCGTCAAGTTTGATGGCACCCTTTGGGCCACAAAATACAACGGCCTCAGCCCCAGCCAGGTCGCCGAGGACGTGGTCGCCACCTCCTCGGGAAACAACCACAGTCTCTTTGTTAAATCCGATCACTCGCTATGGGCGTTTGGAACCAACTACTACGGCCAACTCGCCGATGGCACCACCACGGACCGGACCACCCCCGTTCTGGTCCGCCAAAGCGCCGGCCTCATCGCCGCCGGGTACTTCCACACTCTGGTTGGCGACCTCATCCCGCTCATCACGGCGCAGCCCGGGGACGTCGGTGTGGTCCTCGGCGGATCCACCTCCCTCACGGTCAGCGCAAACGGCCCCGCCCCTCTGACCTATCAATGGTACATCGGTGAAAGCGGTGACACCTCATTACCTGTTTCAGGAGCAGGTTCCGCAGATTTCCAAACCCCTCCGGCAAGCGCGACCACGACTTACTGGGTCCGCGTTTCCTCCCCCTACGGAAGTACGGACAGCCGCACCGCGACCGTCTTGCGGATCACCTTGCCTGTCATCACCACCCAACCCGCGAATCAAGCTTCGGAAACAGGAGCATCCACAGCTCTCACCGTTGCCGCGACCGGCGGCTACTTCAGCTACCAGTGGTATCAGGGAAATGCGGGCGACACCTCGAATCCGGTCACCGGCGCGACCGGCCCCTTGCTGGTCACCCAGCCATCGCAAACCACCACCTCCTACTGGGTGCGCATCACCAACGCCGCAGGAACCACCGACAGCCAGTCCGCTACCGTGACCACGGATTCCCCAGTTCCAACACGACTACTCGCAACAGGCTACAACCCCTACGGCCAGCTCGGCACTGGAACCGCATCCAACATTTCCACCCCGGCGCTGATGGCCACCCGCGTCATCCAAACCGCTGCGGGGAGCTTCAATAGCTTCTTCATCCGGGACAATGGCGACTTGTGGGCCACCGGTCTCAATGACTCCGGCCAAGTTGGAAATGGTTCCACCGCGAGCCTTTACGCTCCCGTCCTGATTGCCAGCCAGGCCACTCAAGTCACGGCCGGCTCCCTTCATAGCCTGTTCGTCAAATCCGACCACACACTCTGGACCATGGGCAGCAACTCCTCTGGACAACTCGGCGACGGCACCACCACCAGCCGATCGTCACCAGTCCAGGTGGCCGATTCCGTGACCAAAGCGTCGGCAGGAAGCAGTCACAGCCTGTTTCTCAAGACCAACGGCACTCTCTGGGCCATGGGTTATAACTCCTACGGCGGGCTTGGCGACGGCACCACCGTCACTATCCGGCCCACTCCCATCCAAGTGTCTGACTCCGTGGCCATGATGGCGGCGGGAGACTATCACAGTCTGTTTCTAAAAACCGACGGAACCCTCTGGGCCATGGGATACAACTCCTACGGCCAACTCGGAGACGGCACCACCACCAGCCGATCCGTGCCGGTGCAAATCGCATCCGGAGTAGCCACCATCGCGGCGTTCCGGAATTCCAGCTACTTTGTCAAATCCGACGGCTCGCTCTGGGCCGTCGGATATAATGACTCGGGTCAACTCGGCACCGGCGACACCACCAGTCTTCCCCTCCCCGCCAAAATCGCCGACGGCGTGAAATCCGTGGTCGCGGGCGATCGTCACAGCCTGTTTCTCAAAGCCGACAACACCCTGTGGGCGATGGGCTACAACGGCTACGGCCAATTCGGCGACGGCACCGCCACCAGCCAGCTCACTCCCTACCAGGTCGCATCTTCGGTGACTTCCATGGCAGCAGGCTACTATCACAGCCTGATCCGCGATCTTCGCCCCGCCATCGACGTTGAACCTACCGACACCGGTATCGTCTCCGCATCCGCCGCCACGTTCACGATTTCAGCCTCATGCGGCGGCCTCCTTTTCTATCAATGGTATGCGGGTAGCGCCGGAAACACCGGGAATCCGGTGTCCGGGGCCACCTCCGCGACCTATCAGACACCATCGCTCGCCAGCAACGCATCCTACTGGGTCCGTGTTACCAACTTGTATGGCAGCATCGACAGCCGGACCGCGTCAGTCCAGATCGTCACCCAGCCCGCCATCGCCACCGCCCCCCCGGCCATTTCGATTTCGACGGGGGAAAATGCCACCCTCAACGTCGCCGCCAACGGAGGCATGTTGGCCTATCAATGGTTCCAGGGCACCTCCGGCGATGTTTCGTCTCCAGTCGCAGGAGCCACCGGCCCTCTGCTCGTCACCCCGCCTTTGAATGCGGCTGGCATTTTCTGGGTGAGAATCAGCAATGCAGCTGGCTCCACGGACAGCGCCACCGTGCCGGTGACCGTGACTTCTCCCGTCCATGGCTATCTTCGCTCCGTCGGATCCACCGATTTCGGTCAGTTAGGAACTGGCGCGACAACTGCCAATTTCATTCCCGCGCCGATCACCACCGGCGTTGCCAAGGTTTCCACCGGCACCGATCACAGCCTCATCCTGAAGACCGATGCCACCCTGTGGGCCATCAAAGGCAACAGCCCGACCCCGGTCCAACTCACCACCGCTGTCACCTGGATCGCATCCGCAAGCAACTACAGTGCGTTCGTCAAATCCAACGGCAGCCTCTGGACGGTTGGCTCTTCCAGCAGCGCCACGCCCGCACAACTCACCACCGGCGTCTCCATGGCGTGGCCCACGACACAAACCCTTTTCTATCTGAAAACCAACGGCACTTTGGCCAGCCGCTCCATTCTGCCTCCTTCATCCACAGAAACCACCATCGCCACCGGTGTGGTCACCGCCTCCGCAAGCTATTCAGGCGGGTATTCACACCTCCTTTTCGTCAAGACCGACGGCACCCTCTGGGGGCGCGGCTCCAACTCCACTGGAGAACTGGGAAATGGATCGAGCTCCATCTCGACTCCCATCCAACTGAGTTCGGGGGTGACCAAGATTGCAGCCGGAAGCGCCACCACCTATTTTGTCAAAATCGACGGAACCCTCTGGGGCATGGGTAACAATGCCAACGGCCAGGTCGGTGCCGACGCTCTCGGCGGCAAGCTCTCCTTCCCCGCCGCCCTGGACACCGGCGTCGCCGACGTCTCGGCGAACGGCAGCCACGTGATGTTCATCAAAACCGATGGCAGCCTGTGGGGCCTCGGTCTCAATTCCAGCGGCCAGCTCGGCGACGGGACCGCCGCCCAGCGATCCGCACCCGTCCGAGTCGCCAGCCAAGTCACCCAGGTCTCCGCCGGCCCGCTTTCCAGCCTTTTCGTCACCAGTGACGGCGTGCTATGGGGCACCGGATCCAACAAATCCAGCCAACTCGGAGCCCCCTCTCCCGCCGCAGGAACTCCATCCGCACAAGTCACGGACAACGTCATCGCCTGTTCCGCAGGAAACTCGCACAGCTTGGTCATCAAGGCCGACGGCACGCTCTGGGCCTCCGGATCCAATTCCGACGGCCAACTCGGCGACGGCACCCAAACCAGCCGTGCCGCTCTCGTCCTCATTGCCTCGAACGTCGCGAAAGCAAGCGCCGGATATTCCCACAGCGTCTATGTTAAAGCCGACGGCACGCTCTGGGCCATGGGCAAGAATGACCAGGGCCAACTCGGAGATGGCACACGCACCACTCGGCTCACGCCCGTGCAAGTGGCCTCAGGTGTTTCCTTTGTTCACACCCGCCTTGGTCACAGCCTGTTTATCAAAACCGACGGAACACTCTGGGCGATGGGAGCCAATTCCAACGGACAACTCGGTGACAGCACCAGAAGTGATCGGCTGAGTCCGGTTCAAATCGCTGCCAATGTAGTAACGGCGGCGACAGGAGACTATCACAGCCTCTATCTGAAAAACGACGGCTCGCTGTGGGGAATGGGCTACAACTACAATGGGCGGCTCGGCAACGGCAACGAACTGGACCAATATGCGCCCGTTCAAATCGCCACAGGCGTCACCCGCGTGACCGCAGGATCGACACACAGCCAGTTCTTGAAATCCGACGGCAGCCTGTGGTCGATGGGTTATAACGTCTACGGCCAGTTGGGAGATACCACCACCTCAGGCCGCACCACTCCCGTCCAGGTGGCCACGGGCGTCAGCTCGATCTCGGCGGGCGAGAGACACAGCCTGTTTGTCAAATCGAACGGAACCCTCTGGGCCAACGGCTATAACTCCTCCTATCAGCTTGGCGACGCCACCACCACCAGCCGCTCCACGCCCGTACAGGTCGCCACCGCCGTCACCGCAGCCTCAGCCGGAGGTTCGCATAGTTTGTGGCTCACCAGCACAGCGGGCACCACCGCCACCGCCATGGCCAATCATCCCGCATCGGTGACCGTGGCACCCACCGGCACCGCGACACTTTCCGTCTCCGCGGTCGGCTCCGGGACTCTCTCCTACCAATGGTATTCCGGCCTCTCCGGTGACATAAGCCTACCCGTGGCAGGTGCGACATCTATCAATTTCACCACCCCGCCAGTCACCGTTTCCGCCAGCTACTGGGTCCGCGGCACCAGCACATCCGGCACGGCGGACAGCCGCACGGCCCGGGTCACCTTGCTGGCGGCTCCCACCATCGCCAGCCAGCCGTCCCTCGCGGGAACCCTTCCCGGCGGCGGGGTGAGACTATCCGCAGCAGGATCCGCCAACACCCAGACCTATCAATGGTTCACCGGGCCAGCCGGAGACATTTCCCACCCCGTCCCCGGCGGCACCAGCGCCACACTCTTCACACTCCCGATCAGCACCCCCGCCTCGTTCTGGGTCAGGGTGGAAAATCCGTCGGGAGCTGCTGATAGCGAGGCGTTGCCCGTCTCGCGGCCACCGATCCCGGGACTCTATCTAAAAACGGCAGGCACGACTTACGGCAGTAGTCTCAGCCAGAAGACGGGTTCTGTCGCGTCAGCATCCACAGGCAGCGGTCACTGCCTTTTCGTGAAAACCAGCGGCACCCTGTGGGGAATCGGTTCCAATTCAGCCGGTCAGTTGGGTAATGGAACCATCTTCAGTACCTCCACTCCTGTCAAAATCTCCGATGACGTGGCGACCGCCGCTGCCGGAGCCACCCACAGCCTGTTTGTCAAAACCGACGGGACGCTTTGGGCCATGGGCTCCAACACCTACGGTCAACTCGGAGACGGCACCAGCGGCTCCCGAAACATCCCGGTTCTCATCAGCCGGGACGTCGTCTCGGTGGCCGCAGGCAACCGCCACAGCCTGTTCATCAAAACCGACGGCACCCTGTGGGCCATGGGTGAAAACTCTAACGGGAAACTCGGGGATGGCACATTCACCCAGCGCAGCACCCCGGTCCAGATCGCCAGCGCGGTGGCCCTAGCTGCGGCGGGATACGACCACAGCCTGTTCGTAAAAACCGACGGTTCCCTCTGGGGTATGGGCCGTAACAGTTACGGCCAGCTCGGCTTGGGAACGAACTCTCTGGTGAAAACACCTGCGAAAATCGCCGACGGGGTGGTCTCCATCACGGCAGGTGACTACCACACCCTTTTCATTTCCTCAGACGGCACCTTGCGTTCCACGGGTGCCAATGATCGCGGCCAGCTAGGCTACGGTGCCACCGACTCGGATTGGACCAATACGATCTATTATTACAATTTCCCCAGCAGTTCCACCGCTCCAAAAATCATCGCCTCCAACGTCACCGTGGCAGCTGGCGGCGCGGTGCACAGCCTGTGGACGAAAACCGACGGCAGCCTCTGGGCTGCCGGATACAACACCAACGGCCAACTCTGCACCTCCTCCTCTACCAGCACACTCAAGCCGCCCGCAAAAAGCCAAGACCGCACTTGGTTCGCCGCCGCCGGAGGCAATAACAGCCTGATTCTTACCACCAATTCAGCAATCGAACCACCCGTGATCGTCGCTCACCCGGTGTCCACCGTCGTCGCCAGCGGAAATGCCGCCACCTTCTCGATCATCGCCACTGGAGCGGCGACCTTGAGCTACCAATGGTATGCCGGTCCCACCGGCGACACCAGTCAACCCATTGCCGGCGCCACCGCCTCCACCTACACGTCAGCCCCCGTCAGCACCAACACCCAGGTCTGGGTGAAAGTCACCAACGCCGCCGCCTACTCCGAAAGCCGCACCGCCACCGCGGTGATCGGCAACGCCACTCCGGGCTATCAGGGTTGGGCCGCAAGCCAGGGACTCACCGGCACGGACATTTCCCCTACCGCTGATCCGGACGGAGACCTGCGCAACAACCTGCTGGAATACGCCACCGGTTCCGTCGCAGGCCTCGCCGACAATCCATCGCCTGTCGCCGTGGTGATGGACTCTACCAGCGGCGCAGCCGACTTCCACCTCCAGCTCCGCGGCGATCCCGGCCTCCGGCTCACCTGCCTGCTCACATCGGATTTCGCTTCGTGGCAAGCGGTTCCCCTGGTGTTCAGCGGCGGCACGTGGTCCAGCGGTGATGGGCTTTTGCAAATCACGGCCGCCACTCCGGACGAGGGCAATCTCTGGAATCTGACACTGCGCCATGCGACGGCCCCGCAGCGATTGTTCCTGAAGACTGCCGCGGAAATGGTTCCCACGAATTGACCCCTTGGACCGCGAAATTCAGTTCGCCCGGACTCGCGCGGAATGAACTCCGCGATCCAGTTAGAAAATCGCTGCGATCCTCGCCAGAATTTCCTCCACTGGAGCCAGCCTGCCGATGCCTTCGTAGCCGCAGGCGAGGTCGCCTTCCGCAGGGCCGACGAAGTGGCAGCCGTCGGCGGTGAGCTGATGGAGGTTGCGCTGGGTGGCGGGGTGCAGCCACATTTTCCCGTTCATCGCCGGGGCGATGAACACGGGCGTGGTGCGTGGCAATGCCAGATAGATCGAGGACAGAGGATCGGGGGCGAGGCCGTTGGCAAAATTTCCCAAGGTATTGGCACTGGCCGGAGCGACCAGAAACAAGTCCGCGTGATCCGCGAGCTCGATGTGGCCGGGTTTCCAGGACTGCTTTTCATCCTCCAGCGAAACGAGCACGGATTGGCGGGTGAGCGTCTGGAGCGTGAGCGGCGCGATGAACTCGGTCGCGGCGCGGGTCATCACGACGTGAACCTCGTGGCCCTGCTTGACTAACTGCGAGGCGAGGTCCGCGGCTTTGTAGGCGGCGATGGAGCCAGAGATACCGAGAACGATGTTCATGAGTGGCGGTGGTTGTGGAATTAGCGCAGCATCGAGACCGCTTTGCGAGTGGCTTCGGCGAGCGCCTCGACATCGCGCTGGGTGTTATAAAGGGCGAACGAGGCTCGCACGGTGCCGGTGATGCCGAAGCGCGCCATCAGCGGTTGGCAGCAATGGTGACCGGTACGGACGGCGACGCCCATTTGATCCATCAAGGTGCCGAGGTCATAGTGGTGGACGCCCTCGACGTTGAAGGAAAGCGCGCCCGCGCGGTCGGCCGGACCGAAGAATCGGATCCCGGGAATCGAGGCCAGCGCAGCGGCGGCCGAGCGGATCAGGGCGTGTTCATGCGCCTGGATGGCGGTCAGGCCGATGTCGTTAACGAAGTCGATGGCGGCACCGAGTGCGATGGCGCCCTCGATGTTCGGCGTGCCCGCTTCGAACTTGAATGGCAGCTCGTTATAGGTGGTTTTCTCAAAGGTGACTTCCTTGATCATTTCGCCACCCCCGCGCCAAGGCGGGAGGGCATTGAGGATTTCCGCACGGCCCCACAACACGCCGCTGCCGGTCGGCGCGTAAATCTTGTGACCGGAAAAGGCGAGAAAATCAATATCGAGCGCCTGCACGTCGATCCGGGTGTGGGCGACAGCCTGGGCGGCATCGATCATTACGAGAGCGCCCGCTTCTTTCGCCGCCCGGGCCATTTCCGCGACGGGATTGACGGTGCCGAAAGAGTTGGAAATCCAGGTGAGCGAGAGGATTCTCGTGCGCTCGGTGAGAAGATTCAGGAACGCGTCCTGATCCAGGACGCCGTCGTCATTGCAGGGAATCACCTTGAGGATGGCCCCGGTCCGCTCGCAGAGCATCTGCCACGGGACGATGTTGGAATGGTGCTCCAGCGTCGAGATGAGCACCTCGTCCCCCGGCTTGATCCGACCGGAAAGGGAGAGGACATTGGCGACCAGATTGATGCCGTCGGTCGTGCCCGAGGTGAAAATGATCTCGTCCGGGGTGGCGGCATTGAGGTGACTGGCAACAGTTTGCCGGGCCTTTTCGAAAGCCTCCGTGGCGAGGCGGGCCAAGTGGTGGGTGCCGCGGTGGATGTTGGCGTTGATCGCCTCGTAATAGTGCCGGGACGCCAGCAAGACGGCCATCGGCTTCTGCGTGGTCGCCGCGTTGTCCAAATAAACGAGGGGTCGGCCTTGGATCGTCTGATCAAGGATCGGGAATTCGGGAATCAGCGAGTCGGGATTAAACATGGGAAAATTCCCGGATTCAGCGGGCCGCCCGAAGGTGGAACATCGGGGCACGCGCCGCAACGTCAGATTTCCCCTCCTAAAAACATCTGCCCTTGCGGTATCGGGGAAGCGGGAGTTGAATCCCCGCCCCACAAGCATGTACCTGCTGAAAAAAGTCATCCAGCTCCGCGAGCACTCCCACCCGGACCACGAAAAGCCGTTTCTCGAGCATCTGGAGGACTTGCGCACGATGATCACCCGAGTGGTGATCACCTTAGTGATCTCGATGATCGTTTGCTTCGCCTTCAACAAGAACCTGATGGAGTTTTTCCGCCACCCGGTGGACCAAGTCCTGGTGACCCAGCTCAAGGCCACGCTGCCCGAGGACGCACCTCGCCCGCCCACCGTCGAGGTCTGGGGCGAGTCCCGCAAAGTCGAACACGCGGCGATGAATCTCACCCCGGAGCAGCGCGATTTCTTCTACCGCTCGCTGGGCAATGATTCCCTAGTCTTCCATGCCAAGTCGATCAGCCTGCTCAGAGCGGCTCTCGTTTTACCGGAAGCCAAACGGGAAGCCTTCGTCAATTCGCTTCCGGAGACCGATGAGTTCAAGCGTCAGGTCAAAGCCCTGCTCAAGACCAAGCCGAATACGGACAGCGACGCCCAGGGCAACCTGAAAATGATGTCAGCCCTCAAGCCGACCGAGGGCTTCATGCTGTCGATGAAATTGTCATTCGTGGCGGGCATCGTCGTGTCATTCCCCCTGCTGCTGTTATTCATCCTGCAGTTCATCCTGCCCGGCCTGCACGCCCACGAAAAGCGCGTCCTCTGGCCGGCCATGTCGATCGGTTTCGGCTTGTTCCTCGCCGGCACCGCCTTCGCCTACTATCTGGTGCTGCCCCGCACCCTGCTCTTCTTCTATCAGTGGAGTGGCGACATGGGGATTTCCAACGACTGGCGGATCGGCGAGTATATCTCCTTCGCCACGCAATTCACGCTGCTCTTCGGTGCCTCTTTCGAGCTGCCCGTGGTCGTCATGGTCTTCGTAAAACTCGGCCTGCTCGGCTACGAAACCATGTCGAAAACCCGCTCCTACGCGGTGGTCGCCATCTTCGTGGCAGCAGCCATCCTCACCCCGACACCGGATATCGCCACCATGTGCGTGATGGCCGCGCCGATGATCATCCTTTACGAAATCTGCATCTGGCTCGCCTATTTCGACCGGAAGAAAGCCCGGATCAAGGAAGAAGAGGAAGCCCGTGAAAACATGGAACGCCTGCTCCTGCGCGAGGAACGAGCCGTCGCCGCCGCTGCCGACAATCATTGCGATGAAAAAGGCTGGCATGACGAAGACGCGCACAACATCCACCGATCCGACGAATCGGGCGATGACGGTTGGCACGACGAGTATCCTCAAAAAGATCCACACTTCAGCGATGAGCTCCCCCACATCGACCCGCCGGCAGCCGATGCCCCCACCAAGGATGACGCGCCCGACAAGACCGACCCCTAAAGCGCCTTTCACCGCTCCTTCTATCGCCACCGATGAAACCGCCAGAATCCGTTAGAGATACCAGCGCCCGCTCCCCCTTTGCGGGCTGCGCCATCCTCATCGCCGCACTGGCGGTGATGGTTTTCCTCATCGGGTTCTCGATCGTCACCCTGTTTCGCCAGTTCAATGAAATCGCGAAATTCACTGCGGAGAAGCCCGTGCTCGTCGAGATTTCATCGCTTGAAAACAAGGAACCCGAGCTCAACCAACTTGCCGAACGCATCGAAGTCTTCCGCCAGCAACTCGCCGGTGACACCGAAGCCTCGCTCGCCCTTTCTGCCGAAGACATGAATCTGGCGATCGCCGCCTACGAGCCTCTCAAAGAGCTCCGCCGCACCTTCCATGTCACGAGCATCGACGGCGAAACACTGCGCATCGCCATTTCATTCCCTCTCAACGGCAAGCCCCGCCTAACCCATGAGGGGGAAACCGGTTGGATCGCCTCCGACTCCCGCTTTCTCAATGGCACCCTCGTCGCCAGGCCGCATTTGCTCAAACGCGAAATCGTTCTCAGCCTAGACACGATCGAGGTCCCCGGTGCCAAGGTGCCTCGCGAGTTCATTGATCAAATGTCGCCTTACCGGATCACCGAACGCTATGTGATCGACAAGATCATCGGCCCGGCGATGGCGAAGCTCACGCGCGTCGGCGTCGCCGACGGCAAAATCATTCTCACCCGCCGGCCGAACGAGAACCCGGTCGATCTGATCACGGATGCGCAAGTCGACTCCGCAAGCGGCCGACTGTTCACCACCTTGGGAATCGCCGCCGCCATTTTCCTCGCATTTGCCGGCGTGATTGTATGGATCGGAGTCCGGGCGAAAGCTCGGAAATTCTGAGACCTCCCGAGTTTTCAGGACAAATCCATCTGCCAGCACCGTTTTAAAGCCGTACCATGAAAACCTCCCCGCTCCGCAACGCCCTTCTTGGCCTCGCCCTAACGACATGGCTGCCGGCCAAGGAAGCCACCCCGTCAACTCCCGCCGAGGCTGCCACTGAAGCGAAGGAAACCAAAGACCCCGCCCTTGAGGCCAAGCGCAGGGAACAGGAAACCCTCGCCACCGAAAACAAACTCGAAGCCGAGCGCCTGACCCAAGCCACCAACGCCATGCGGGCCGAAGTCACCCGGCTGAAGTTAGAGCGGGAACTAATGACCGAGAAACTGGCCCTCGAAGCCACCAAGCGCCAAACCGCGCTTCAGGAGGAGCTCTCCAAGATCAGCTCGGAGAAGGAAAAACTGGCCCAAGAGGGGGAGCTTTCCAAAGTCCGCGCCGAGAAACTCACCAACGATCTGAAGTCGGTGCAAACCCAAGCGGCTCTCGATATCACGCGGCTTCAAAATGACATCGTCCGCATCGAGACCACCCAGAAGCGCGCCAACTATGCCGATGCCAAGCCGGTATTCCTGAAAAATCCGCTCAAGGAAAACGGCACGCTCGTCGTTTCGGACCGCCGGATTCCACTCAACGGTCTTATTACCGCCAGCACGGCGGACTTCATCACCAGCCGCATCCAGTATTGGAATAACAAGGATCGCGAACTTCCCATTTTCATCGTCATCGACGCCAGCCCCGGCGGCTCCGTGATGGCGGGCTATCGTATTCTTAAAGCCATGGAATCCAGCGACGCGCCGATTCACGTGGTGGTGAAATCCTTCGCCGCATCCATGGCCGCCGCGATCACCACGCTCGCGCACGAATCCTACGCCTATCCGAATGCGGTCATCCTTCACCACCAGATCAGCTCTCAGGTGGCCGGCCAGCTCAATCTCACCCAGCAGCGGGAGTTCCATGAAGAAAGTCAGCGTTGGTGGGCCCGCCTCGGCACGCCCATCGCCACCAAGATGGGCATCACCACCGACGAGCTGATCAAGAAAATGTACAGCCACACTTCCAGCGGCGACTGGAGTGAGTTCGGCGAGCAAGCCAAGGAGCTGAAATGGGTCAACCACATCGTCAACGGCATCGATGAAACATCCTTCACCAAGGACCCGGACGCTGCGGAGCCAGCACGCGCCGGCCAACCCGCCGCCCTCGCGGAAGAAGTCGATTCGGCAGGCCGCCCCTTTGTCTGGCTGCCCCGCCTCAACCCGCAGGACGTCTATTTCCTCTACAACGCGGACGGCTACTACCGGATGCGCTAGATAGCCCGGAGCTCATTGCACTCCACCCTCCCCCATTCGCCCGAAATGCTCGAAGACGATTTCACCTACGTCATCCGCAAGGCCCTCAAAGGGCTAGGTCTAACAACTGACGAGGCGGCACGGCAGGCCGGGCTCAGAGAAATCGAAATTCTCAATTTCGCAAAAGGAAATTTCTCGGCAGAGGCCGCCCGGCGCCTTGCCCCGGTCCTTCATTTGAATGCCGATGCGCTCGCAAGACACAACGGCTACCTCCCCGGACCGCAGCCAACTTCAGCGATCCATCGCCTCGATCTACCCTTCGGCAATGAGCGTGTGAACGCATGGCTGGTATGGACTCATGACGCCGCGATCCTGTTCGATACCGGCCAGGACGCGACCTCTTGCCTGGTCGCGCTCGATGCCATCGGTGCGCCCAAGCTTGACGAAGTTTTCATCACCCACGCCCATCATGACCACATCGGCGGGATTCCCGCACTCGCTGCGAGAGGAAGCATCCTCCACGGCGCCCGCATCGAACACGCGCACGCCATGCACCCGGGCGACTCGGTCCGCTGCGGCTCGCTAACGGTGCGCGCCTGCGATCTATCCGGCCACGCGAATCCGGCGCTCGGCTTTCACATCGACGGCCTCGCCCGCCCGGTCCTCGTCACCGGCGACGCGCTCTTCGCCGGCTCCATCGGCGGCTGCGCCACCCCCGCGATCTATCAACACGCCCTGTGCAGGTTGAAAGAAGTCCTCGCTCCCCTGCCCGACACTACCGTCCTGCTTCCCGGTCACGGCCCCGCCACCACCCTCGGCGAGGAACGTGTGAGCAATCCGTTTTTGTAAGGAGCGCGGACACTCCTGTCCGCGAGGCCAATGAAAGGAGAAAGAATCGTCTGATAGGCAGCAATTTCGCTCCCCATTGGCAGGCGGACAGGAGTGTCCGCCCTCCTTATTTCCGCTCCAAATATTTCCTCGAGCCGAGCACATACTTGTCCGCCCAGCTCCGGATCTTCAACTGCTCGTCAAGCGACAGCGTGCGGACCACCTTCGCCGGCGAGCCCAAAACCAGCGAACCCGGCGGAATGATCGTGCCGCCCGTCACCAGCGCGCCCGCGCCGATGATCGAGCGCTCCCCGATCACCGCACCATCCAGCACGATCGAGCCCATTCCTACCAGCACCTCGTCCTTCACCGTGCAGGCATGCAGGATCGCCGAGTGACCCACCGTCACCAGTTCGCCGATGTAGCAACCGTAGTCATCCGCCAGATGAATCACCGCATTGTCCTGCACATTCGAGCGTGGGCCGATGACAATCTCGTTGATGTCGCCGCGCAGAGTCGTGTTATACCAGATGCTCGTCTGCTCGTGCAAGGTCACCCGCCCGATCACATCTGCGCTGGCGGCGATGAAAGCGCTTTCATGAATCGTTGGCGAAAATCCGGCAATTGTCTCGATGGCCATGCGAAAGCTTACCCAGCGACTTCATCGACCGCAAGTAAGGAGGGGCATGTTCCGCCGCACTTTTCGACCCTGCCTATTTCCAAAAACTCACACTTGTCCTAGACAACAACGTCCCCGCTGGGCACAAGCAGGCCCTATGAAAAAGCAATTTCCCCTGACCTCATCGAACCACCAACCCGCGCGGGTGATCGAGCAGATCAAGAGCGACGTGCGAAAATACCTCAAGCGGGAGCGCAAGAAGTCGCTTCCCGAAGGCGTGCATTTCTGGGATTTCGACTGTAAAGTCGGCCAAGGCGAGGCAGATCCCGAACCCAAGCATGTCGAGGAAATCGTCCCCGCAATCGACCAAGCCGCCACCAGCGGATGTGCGTCCGTTTACATCGAGATCCTTGCCAAACCCGGACACCGGCAGAGCAAGGGAGAGGTTTGATTTCTTGATCGCAGCACGACTTCACCCGCCTCCGTAAAAACGGGGGCGCGGGCGGGCTTTTCCGCTTCACGAACCGCTTGGCAGTCCCTAGAAAGATCGCCGACATGCTTGAAGCCCAACAACGACCCGGTAAATTGATGGCCGCAAATCGCGGTGAAATCGCCATTCGGATTTTCCGCGCGGCCAACGAACTCGGTCTGCGGACCGTGTCGATCTTTGCCGAGGAAGACCGCTTTTCGATCCACCGCTTCAAGGCGGACGAGGCCTATCAACTGGATTCCTCGAAAGGACCCGTCGGTGCCTACCTCGACGTGGAAGGGATCGTGACCCTGGCGAAGCAGAAGGGCGTGACGATGATCCACCCGGGCTACGGTTTCCTATCGGAAAACGCCGCGTTCGCCCGCGCTTGTGCGCGCGAAGGGATCACCTTTATCGGACCCTCGCCGGATCTGTTGGAAAACATGGGCGACAAAACCGCGGCCCGGGCGCTCGCTCACAGCTTCAACGTCCCCACCCTGCCCGGCACTGAGGAGCCGATCACGGACTCGGATCAAGCGCTGACCGTCGCGCATGACATCGGTTTCCCCCTGATCATCAAAGCCGCATTCGGCGGTGGCGGCCGTGGCATGCGGGTGGTGGAAAAGCCCTCGCAACTCGCCGGCTTGTTAGCCGAAGCGCAGAACGAGGCGCTCAATGCCTTCGGCAATTCCGCCGTTTTCCTGGAACGCTACATTTCCCGCGCCAAGCACATCGAGGTGCAGATCCTCGGCGACCAGCACGGCAATGTCGTCCACCTTTACGAGCGCGACTGCTCGGTGCAGCGGCGCTATCAGAAAGTTGTCGAGGTCGCACCCGCGATGCACCTCGACCCGAAAGTCCGAAAGGAACTTTGCGACGCCGCAGTCGCCCTGGCCAAAGGCATCGGCTATGACAATGCAGGCACTGTCGAGTTCCTCTACGACATGGACAAGAACGACTGGTTCTTCATCGAGATGAACCCGCGGATCCAGGTGGAGCACACCGTGACCGAGTGCGTCACCGGCATCGATCTGGTGCGTTCGCAAATCCTCGTCGCCGCCGGACACACGCTTTTCAGCGAGGAAATCGCCATCCCGCCGCAGGAGGAAATGCCGTGCATCGGCTTCGCCATCCAGTGCCGCGTCACCACCGAGGATCCGGAGAAGAACTTCTCTCCCGACTACGGCCGTATTCTCAACTACCGCTCGGCCGCCGGATTCGGCATCCGCCTGGATGCCGCCTCGGGTGACGCCGGATCGGTGGTCACGCCGTATTACGACTCGATGTTGGTCAAGGTCACCGCGATGGGCCGGGACTTCCCGATGGCCTGCCAGCGGATGGACCGCGCGCTGCGCGAGTTCCGCATCCGCGGAGTGAAGACGAATATCCCATTCCTTGAAAACGTCATCGCCGACGAGACCTTCCGCAGCGGCCAAGCCCACACCAAGCTGATCGACACCAAGCCGGAGTTGTTCCAGTTCAAGCGCCGCCGCGACCGCGCGACCCGCACGCTTTCCTACCTCTCCGACATCACGCTCAACGGCAACCCGAGCACCAAAGGCTGGAAGCCCAAAACCGTGATGCACAAAGCCCTGGTTCCCAACTCACTGGTCATCGAGCACCATGCGCAGGTCCCCAAGGGCAGCCGCGATGTCTTGCTGGAACTCGGTCCTGAGAAATTCGCCCAATGGATTCTCGATGAGAAGCGCCTGCTCATCACGGACACCACCATGCGAGACGCCCACCAGTCACTCATCGCCACCCGCATGCGCAGCTTCGACATGCTGCGCGTGGCCGAGGCTGTCGCGCACCGCACCCCACAGCTTTTCTCACTGGAAATGTGGGGCGGCGCCACCTTCGACACCGCGATGCGCTTCCTCAGCGAGTGCCCGTGGGACCGCCTCCGCCGCTTGCGCGAAAAGATTCCTAACATTTGCTTCCAAATGCTCTTCCGCGGCTCCAACGCCGTCGGCTACTCGAACTACCCGGACAACGTCGTCGCCGGCTTCGTCAAGCACGCCGCGGACTCCGGCATGGATATCTTCCGGATCTTCGACTCCCTCAACTACCTTCCCAACATGACCGTGGCGATGGATGCCGTCCGCGACCATGGCAAGGCGATTTGCGAAGCCGCGATCTGTTACACCGGCGACATCACCAATGCGAAGCGCGACAAGTATTCGCTCAAATACTACGTCGCCAAAGCCAAGGAACTCGAGCGCATGGGCGCGCACATGCTCTGCATCAAGGATATGGCCGGGCTTTGCAAGCCGCACGCCGCATTCAAGTTAGTCACGGCGCTGAAGGAGGAAATCGGCATCCCTGTCCATTTCCACACCCACGACACCTCGGGCATCAACTCCGCTTCCGTGCTCGCCGCATCCAAGGCCGGCGTGGACATCGTGGACCTGGCCATCTCCTCGATGTCCGGTTCCACCTCGCAGCCCAACCTCAATTCCATCGCCTCCGCCCTCGCCAATACGGAACGCGATCCCGGTCTGGATTTCGACTCGCTCAACGAGTTCTCCGACTACTGGGAGCAGGTGCTAACGTTCTATCAACCCTTCGATTCCGCCCCCCGCTCCGGCACCGCGGAGGTTTACGAACACGAAATGCCCGGCGGCCAATACACCAACCTCCGCGAGCAGGCGAACGCCATGGGCCTCGGCCACCGCTGGCGCGAAATCGCCCGCACCTACGCCGACGTAAACCAACTCTTCGGCGACATCGTCAAGGTCACCCCCTCATCCAAGGTCGTCGGCGACATGTGCATGTTCCTCGTCACCCGCGGCATCAAGGCCGCAGACGTGCCGAAGCTCAAGCCCGGCTCCATCGACTTCCCGGAAAGCGTCATCGACATGCTCGCCGGCGGACTCGGCCAGCCCGACGGCGGCTGGCCGGTCGAAGTCCAGAAGGTCGTGTTAGGCAATCGCAAGCCCACCACCCTGCGCCCCGGTGAGCTTGCCGACCCCATCGACCTCGATGCCACCCGCACCGCGCTCTCGGCGAAACTCGGGCGGCCCGCCAGCGAAGACGACCTTTACTCGCACCTCATGTATCCTCAGGTATTCGCGGATTTCATGGCCTTCCGCGCGAAATACGACGACCTCAGCGGCCTGCCTACTCCCGCATTTTTCTATGGCCTGCAGATCGGCGAGGAAATGGAGATCGAGATCGATACCGGCAAGATTCTCATCATCAAGCTCATCTCCATCGGCGAGGCCGACTCGGCGGGTCGCCGTGCGCTGTTCTACGAGCTCAACGGGATGCCGCGCGAGTCGATCGTCACTGATAATTCCCTGAAATCCGTCAGCACCGCGTCCCGGCCGAAAGGCGAGCCCGGCAACCCGGCCCAAGCTTGCGCGCCGATGCCCGGCATGGTCACCGAAGTCGCCGTTTCTCCCGGCCAAGAGGTCAAGGCGGGCGACAAGCTCGTCATTCTCGAAGCGATGAAAATGCTCACCACTGTCAGCGCCAGTGCGGATGGCGTCGTTTCCGAAGTCCTGGTCCTCAAGGGTGACCGGGTGGACAGCGATGATCTGCTAGTCAGGCTGACTCCGGCTTGATCGTCAGTCGTAAACGTCCGATCACCCGGCAAGCGATTCAACGTCGTGGGCGCACCGGGGCTCAGCCTCCGGTGCCGCGTCACGCGCCCGGCCCGCCCTGCGTTGCACAACGCATGGATCGACGGCGATTTCGTTGCAACATACCGCACGACGCATGGGCATTTCATGAAAAACCCTTGAGTTTCCAAGCATCCGAAACTGGCACTGATCCTGCGATGAAGGCTATTCCAACCCCAATCCCACGAAAAAATGAATGCCTCAGAACACACCATGACTCAATCCCACAGCGCCTGCATCTCCGTCTGCAATGCCCTCCTCCGGGGCGAGCTCTCCGCAATGGAAGCCTACGATCAGGCCATCGAGAAATTTCCTGATGCCGCCGCGACCGACGACCTTGAGCGTATCCGCTCGGAACACTCGCGAGCGGCCACCCGCCTCGCTGCGAACGTCCGCGATATGGGGGGCGAGGCCCAAACCGATTCAGGTGCTTGGGGCGTCTTCACCGGAGCCATCCAAGGCACGGCAAATCTCTTCGGCACCGCGTCCGCCATCGAATCACTCCGGCAAGGCGAGGAAATGGGGCGCAAGGACTATC
>JAYWDF010000111.1:0-7346 GCA_043779985.1 Akkermansiaceae bacterium
CACAAAGGCGCTGGATGATTTCTTTTTCGAACTGCTTTCCCAGGAGCCGGGGCTGCCTTTCTGGAAAGATTATGTGCAATTGGCCGCCAAAGCGGGAAAAACCGATCGCATGCTCACTCTGGCTCGCGCCACCGCGGCCCGCGATGATTTAAGCAAAGCCAAAAAGTCCGCGATTCAACAGACGCTGTTTCGCGCTTTGCTCGCGGCGGAGCAGGTAGAAGCGGGCGTCAAAGAAATGCGCCGACTCATCAACGAAGAATCGCCTGCCCGCGCTTTTCGGGAGGAGACGAGCCAGCTAAAAATGCCGCGCCAACCTCCCAGGCCGTCGAACAGTCCATCATCAAGCAATCGATCATTCTTCACGATGGCAAAAACTGGACGATCGTTCCCAAGGGCGCCGTTATCTTCCTTCCCGAGGCGATGAAAAGCCACGTGGATGTGAAACCGGTGGGCACCCTCCTTACATGGATCGATTTCCTGACCAAAAACCGGTCCTGGATCACGACCAATGACGTCTCCTTCAACCAAGCGGCAGGAAGCGAATCACTTCCCGCCGAGCGCGTCGCCTTCTGGGCGAAGCAGGATAAAGTCGTCGTCGCCGTCCATCAAAACGGCCCAATCTCCGTCCGCGTCGGCACTGAAAATCAAGCAATTACAAAACGATGAAACTCCTCAGCCTGTTACTTACTCTCTCCGCTGTTAGCGCATCCGCTCAAACCAGCACCTACGTCAACTTCGTCCGTCAGACGCAGCAGGGAACAGGCGTCGTATGGGACATGCCCGTAGCTGCCGCTGGCGCGGCATCATCCGCCCTCGCACTTGAGAGCCAAGGAGCACTCTTCCAACTTTGGACCATCAACAGCAGCACGGCCAAGGACTACCTTCTCGACCAGAAGCTCGTCGGCGCTTATTTGCCCAAGGCTGATATCAAGATCATCACCCTTGACCCCTACACCGCCGTTCCTCGCACCCGTATTGATCAGCCGTTTTCCGTGGAAATCCAAGTTGCGGATCTGCTATCAGGCACAGGCTTGCCCGACGCTGCCACCAAGGTTCTCCTCGAGCAACACATCCAAGCCTATCCCGCAGGACAAACGACACTTGATCCAGTCGTGGTCGCCTCGAACACCCCTCTCAGCAGCGCCTACCTCTCGCAAAATGGAAAAACCGTCCTAAAGTTTGCAGCTTCCTCGCTCAAAGCCACCGACCTCACCAAGGCCACCGGGGAGGAACATTTCATCGTCAAGGCTCTTGCCGACGGCACCATCGCCCAAAGCCAAATCGCCTCGGCTCGCGTCCAAGTCTGGCCCGTTGCCTCGGGTTCGATCATCGGTCTCACCGCCGGTCAAGAATACCGCTACCAGATTCCGACCGTTCAATTGAATCTCAACGACCTCTACCCGCGCAGCGATACCTATTTCATGCTCTATGCAGGCACCCAGGTCAACGGAGTGGAAGGCACCGTCATTAAATCTTTCCCGGTGGATCGGGATCAAACGGTCACCCAAATCCTCTCGGTCACCGAGCTCTCATCCGCATTCAAGAGTGACGGAACCTACACTGTCGCCCTGATCAGCGAGACCGTCTACGGCCGGGAACTGCTCTGCCCCCCTGTCACCTTTACGGTCAAACGGGCGCTCGCAGTCAATGCCATGCAGGTCAACTTTTCCGACGGCTCTGGAAATTAGCAAAACAACTCCCCCCAAAAACGGCCGGTCGGCGTGACCGGAGGATGCCCCCAAGCATGCTCCCGGTTACCCGGCCGGTTCATTTTTTGGCACTAACCTTTCAAGCTATCGCATTTCATCCGACTCGACATGCGGTCCGATTGAGGCACCATACGCTGCCTCTTCACGAAACCAAACTCATGTCAGAATTCCTCGTCATTCCACGCCAAGACCACGACACCCTCGTTTCCAAAGCCTATCAGTCCCACGGCTACAGCGCGGACGAGGCCGCCGAAGGAGCCAAGCTCTGCGCCGAGGCTGCCCGCCACGGCATCCGCACCCACCATGCACTCAAGGCCCTCCATCTCGACCACCTCTTCGGTTCCGGCGTAGGCGGCTGCGTCCCCGGCGCGGAAATCGAGGTTCTTCCATCCCGATTCCCCGCCTCCGAGCGCTGGAATGCCAACAAAAAGCTCGGCCAATCCGTCGCCTACCGCGCCATCGACCGCGCCATCGAGTTGGCCGACCAATACGGCATCGCCCAGATCGCCGTGGACAATGCCTTCCACTACCTCTGGGGCGGCGGCTACGTCATGGAAGCCGCTGAGCGCGGTTACTACGCCTACACCAATTGCACATCCGCCCTCGCGGAGGTCGTGCCATTCGGCGGGAAATTCCCCACCCTCGGCACCAACCCGCATTCCTGGGGTATTCCAAGCACGGCGGCAAATGGCTTTCCCATCGTCATGGACTGGGCCACCTCCACCGTCGCCATGGGCCGCGTCCAAACGCTCAAGCGCGAAGGTAAAATGCTCCCTCCCGGCGCCGCCGTCGATGCGAACGGCCAACCCACCAACGACCCGAACGAAGTCGCAGCGCTTCTCCCTTTCGGTGGTCACAAGGGCTACGGGATGTCGCTGCTCAATGAAATCTTCGGCGGTCTCATCGGCGGATCATTGCCCACCATCCGCGGTCGCAAACTCACGACTCCAGGTGAGAAGAATACCCCGGTATTCTATTTCCAAGTGATCCATCCCGATGCCATTTCCGGTGGAAATTTCGCCCAAGGTCGCAATCAAATGCAAAACCTTAAGGCCGTGATCGACGACATTCTTGGCCACGGTAACGAAGCCTCGATGCTCCCCGGCCAGATCGAAGCCGGAGCACGCAAGCGCTCGGACGCGGCCGGCGGACTCCTGTTTACCGCTGCCGAAATCGGCGAATTCAACGAGATCAATGCCGAACTCGGACTTCCCGCATGGGACGTCAGCAAGCTCGCCTCAGCCTAAATCCCGGCGGCAAGCCATCGTGACCGTGCCAGTGGGTGATCCCGCCGCTGGCACGGTGTGGCCACCACGGCGCTTTCACTGCGCCTCTATTTCGCTGCTACCGGATTAACTGGTCCATCCACCCGACAATCGTACCTTGACCCGGGCCGTTCCGCCCTCTACCTAAGCCCCCGTATGGGATTTGACACACTTGGGCTCTCCGCAGCCGTTCTGGAAGCCATTGAGGAGTCCGGTTATACCACGCCTACGCCGATCCAGGCGCAGGCGATTCCGCTTATTCTTGAAGGACGCGACCTCATCGGTGCCTCCCAGACTGGCACGGGAAAGACTGCTGCCTTCGCGCTGCCGTCCCTTTCGAAAATCGAGAAAATGGGCAAACCCCAAATCCTCGTCCTCGAGCCCACGCGCGAACTCGCCCACCAAGTCGCCGAGCAGTTTGAAAAATACGGCAAACACACCGGCCTCAAAGTCGCTCTACTCTACGGTGGTGTCGGTCTCGGCACGCAGTCCGAGCAACTCGCCGCTGGTGCCGACATCGTCGTCGCCACCCCAGGCCGCTTGGTCGACCATTTCTACCGCACCACCATGCGCTTCGGCGAAATCAAGGTGCTCATCCTCGATGAAGTGGACCGCATGCTCGACATGGGATTTCTCCCGCAGGTCCGGAAAATCGTCAACCTCTGCCCGTGGGAAGGCCGTCAGACACTGTTCTTCTCCGCCACCATGCCGCCGGCGATCCAGACCTTCGCCCAATGGTGCCTTACCGATCCGCTCAGCATCGAGATCGCCCGCACGTCCATCCCGACGAGCGTCACCCACGCGTTCTATCCCGTCGCCATGGACCAGCGCGACGAACTCCTGCTAGAGCTGCTCAAGCAAACCGATTACCACTCGGTCATGATCTTCACCCGCACCCGCAAGGAAGCGGACCAGCTCACCTCGCTGATCAAATCCACCGGCCAGCCGAAAGTGGCCGCCATGCACTCCGACATCAATCAGGTCGACCGAATGAAAGCCCTCGCAGGCTTCAAGGCCGGTGACTATGAGATCCTCGTAGCCACCGACGTCGCCGCCCGCGGCATCGACATCTCCGGCGTTTCCCACGTCATCAACTACCGCGTCCCTGAAAACGCCGAGGACTACGTCCACCGCATTGGCCGCACCGGCCGTGCCGAGGCTGAGGGCGATGCCTTCACCATCCTCACCGCTGACGAACTCGACTACGCCAAGTCCGTGGAGATCTTCATCGACCAGCCCATCCCGCGCCGGAAACTGGAAGATTTCGAATACACCTACACCGCGCTTCTCGACGACTCACCGATCAAGTCGGTGCGCCGTAAAAAGACCGGCGGTGGCAAGAAACGCCGTTGAGTGATTCCCCCGCGCGACGAAGGTCCACCTTGGAGTGAGACCTTCGGGGCTCCATGGATCCGGCACTATTTCAAGCCGAGCAGCGCGAATTCCTTGTGGTGCACGCTGAGCTGTTGGAGGCGGATGGTTTCGAATCCCATGTCGCTGAGCCCGGCGAACCACAAGGCCTTTTCGGCGACCAGCAAAAGATCCGTTAGCTTCAACGTGATCAAGACGCCGCGGATGGAGGGCGCCATCTTGCAGAAGCGGGCACACTCCTTGAGCACCACTTCCGGCGACTGGTTCATATCCGACATAAACCACGTCACCCCCTGCCCCAGATCCCGCTTGCTGGTCAGCGCCGCCGGCTTGCGGCTGTGGTAAAACCAGGGCCGATCGCCGGGCGCATCATTCCGTTCCACAATGGCGGACGCCATCACCACCGCCGCCATCTTCGCCGGATCCACGCCGATGACCGGCACACCGCGATTCAACAGCGCCAGCACCACTCCGCCAGGAGCACAACCGAGCTCCACGACAATGTCGCGGGGGGTGAATTTCAAATCGAAAAACCGCGCGGCTTCCTCCAGCTTGAGCCACGCGCGCGATGGCGAATCACCCTGCATCGCGATTCCGGCATCCCCTGCCGGATCCGGGCTGAGAAACGGCGCATGGCGGTGAATCCCCGCCCAAAATTCGTCGGGCCCAAGCTCGACCACCGTGCCGATGAGGTCTCCTGTTTTGGGTGCCTTGTAAGGAGCCTCCTGGCGCACCCCCTGCATTTTACGATCCAGGTAACGGGCGTGATGGACCACCCGCGTCGCGGCGAGTCGGCCCAGCGCTTCCTCCCGCGTGGTTGCTTTCCCGAGCGAAAGGCACAAGCGCCGCGCACAGGCGAGATTCACGTCCAAATTTTCCAAGGAAAACGCCTGATCGGCCTTGAAGGTCACGAATCCCCGCCGCTGGTAACTCAAGCGCCAGCCCGCTCCCGTCGCCTCCGCTTCCAGTTTTAAAGCTTTTTCCGACCCAGGATTGGTGAGAGCAAAGCAAAATTCAGACTCGATTCGATTCATCATGGGATTCAGGGAACGCCGCGCCGCGATCGTCCGCAGAGACTAGGAGTCCACAGGCACCCGGCAAGACGCAATCCGTGGCGAGCGCCCCCGGGAAAGATCTTAAATCACCTCCCCGGGCCGACCGCGGTCGGAAGAGCGACAGTCACCCACTCAATCATGGCAATCCACCCGAAAGGGGGCATGAGGGTGGTGTCGATTCGACCGCGGACGGCGGGGGGGAACTTGGGGGAAAAGGATGGGCAAAGGCTGCTTGCTGAATCGCCGCAGTCGCCGCGCGGCGCCGCTGGAAAAGGGAAAGCAAGATGCGCACTGATACCGCGAGGAGGAAGGCGAGCGGACCTGCGAGGCCTGTCGGGAATGTAAGATCGGCGAACAAGATCGGTATCTGAAGCTGGAGCCTGGCGGCAGCAGCGGCTTAGGACCGTGTGTCGTGAGGGCGTTATGGAATTCTAGACTGAGAAACCGAGTTTTGCCTAGCCCCGGAACTACGTAGACGCCCGGAAAGATGCGCCGCGGCCAGCTGGTAGAAATACTTCAGAAATCCATGGACCACACAGAGGGTTTCTGTTGGTGTAATTCTCACTCTGACCTCCATCCATCCCGTGATCCCTCCCACGACCATGAAAGCCGCCGAGCGAATGACACAACCCGGTGGATTCCTCGTGCAGCTCGATGACGTTCTCCAGCTGAAGAGCGCCCGTCTGGCTGAGAAATTGCAAGCGTGGGCGGAATTACTCGACGCCGTCGGCTGGTGCGTTGCTCTCACCCCGCCCGGTGCTTCCCTGTGGCTTAGCGAGGGGGCGACACGCGATCTGCAGAGCCGCGGGAAGCTTCCTGTTAATTCTGCCGAGCTGATGGGCATCTTGAATCAGTTGCCCCTCACCGCCCGCCATTTGGAGTGCGATGGGGTGCAAATCTGGGCATCGAGTCAAACGGAAGCTCCGTCGCCCTTGTCGACTGCGAAACTAACGATTCGCGAGACCGAGGTTTTGAATTGGCTGCGTCACGGCAAGACTTCTCCCGAAATTTCCATCATTCTGGGATGTTCCACCCGCACGGTGGAAACCCACGTGAACAACCTCTATCGAAAGCTCGGGGTAAAGGGTCGCTCCAAGATCATTCTGCATCACCCCAAACCTCGGGACTAGTCCATGGAATCCTACCGCGAGATCAGCGAGACGGCCGCCCGGAGAATCGACCGGACGATGCTGGGAATGAGCGATGTCACCACTCTGGAGGAGTTGGAAATCCGGTTCATTGGTGAAACCGGTAAAATCCTGCCGGCGGATTGCTTGTGTTGGGATAATTGGTCGCTGGACTTGACTCGGTTGATCACCTTTCGGCTCAACGATGACTATAACGACCGCTTCGCGGGCATGTTGGATGTATTCGGCGAAGTGGTTAGTCATCACCCGGTGATCAAGGCCGGCCTGTTCGAGGCGACCAGTGAAAGTGTGATGCGGCTGTCGGATTTTGAAAACATGGCTAACTTTAGAGGTAATCCGCTTTTTAGGGAAATCTATCGCCACTTGGATTGCCATTACCAGCTTGCTTACATGCCCATAACCTTGGAGGACCGGCGCATCGCGCTTACGTGGAACCGGAGGGCGCTGGACTTCAACGAGCGTGAACGGGAGATTCTTCACTACTTGGGCCAGCGCTTGGGAGTCATCAGCCACCGGATCGAGGAGAACCGCCGCTTGGCATGCGACTGGCAGGCACTAAGCGGCTTCGTGAGTGTCCGGGCTTCTGACGGACTGATAGATACGTTGCCGCCGAGGGACGCCCGTTTGCTGGCGGGACTGATGAAGCACCGCACCCGCCGCGCGATCGCACTGGATCTGGGCATCCGCTCGGACACGCTGGACAAGCGGCTCGGAGCGATTCGCGAGCGCTTGGGAATGGAAAACCACCACCAACTGCTGGCCGCCATCCGAGAACTGGGAAACCTCAGGCAATCAAAT
>JAYWDF010000112.1:0-7345 GCA_043779985.1 Akkermansiaceae bacterium
GACATCGCCTCGGGCGCGAAAACCACCAGCAAGCCTGCGCTGACCGCCGAAAATCTCGAGATCATCCGACAAAACTGGGCGCTCCTTTCCGCCGCCTCCCCCGAATTTTCCTACTCAAAACTTCCCGACGGATCGCTTCTCAAACTGATCCCACAAGGCAAGCCAGCGAATCCGATCTATCTGCCCGCGCCCGACGAAGTCATCAGCACCGGCCTGCGGGATTTCACCGCCAAGGTCCCCGCCGGAGAACTCACCATGGGCGAGCGTTACAAGAAATCGCTGGGGGTGATTTTCATGGGCTTTTTCTGGGCCTGTCTCGTCGGGATTCCCATCGGCATCCTCTGCGGGGTCTTTGATTTCTTCTCGAAACTGTTCGAACCCTTCGTCGACTTCTTCCGCTACATGCCCGCTCCGACCTTCAGCACCTTGTTGGTCGCCGTTTTGTTAGCGGGCGACGCGCCGAAGATCGCCCTTGTCTTCATCGGCACCGTTTTCCAGATGATCCTCGTCGTCTCCAAAACCACTCGCCTGCTAGATCCATCGCTGCTCGAAGCGGCGCAGACGCTCGGCGCGAAGCCCCGCCAAATGATCACCCACGTTGTCATTCCCGGCATCATGCCAAATCTCTACAACGACCTCCGCATCCTACTCGGCTGGGCATGGACCTGGCTGGTCATCGCCGAACTCATCGGCGTGAAGAGCGGCCTCACCGAGTTCATCGAAACGCAAGGCCGCTTCCGGAATTTCGACCGCGTGTTTCCCATCATCATCCTCATCGGCGTTACCGGCTTCACCATGGACCAAGTCCTTTCATGGCTGCATGGCATCTTCTTCCCATGGGCAGGAACATCGGGTCCGCTCTCCCGTGGCATCGTTAGAGCCCTGAAATGGCCTGTCCAGGCACTCGCCGCAAGCACCGCTCGCAAGAACCTCGTTCAGCCATGACCACCGACCTCACCCTACCGAGCTACCTCGAGCAGACTCCCGAAGTCGCTGCCCGCTTCGAGCGACTCCGCCGGCGTCCGGTCGCCCTTGAAGTCAGCGGCCTCACCAAGCGCTTCGAGTCCTCACGCAATGTCGTCACCGCGCTCGATAACGTTTCGTTCTCCGTCCACAAGCGCGAACTCCTCAGCGTGATCGGCCCGTCCGGTTGCGGAAAATCCACCCTCGTCCGCATTCTCGCCGGCCTCGAAACGCCGACTGCCGGCGAGCTCCGCGTCTATGGAGAACCTGTCTCCGGCCCCGGCCCGGATCGCGGCATGGTCTTCCAAGGCTACACCCTCTTCCCATGGCGAACGGTGAAGGAAAACGTCATGTTCGGCCCGCGCATGGCCGGACGACCTGCATTCACGGCCGAGTCCGAGGCTCGCGAATGGATTGAGTTAGTCGGCCTTTCGAAATTCGAGAACGCCTACCCCCACCAGCTTTCCGGCGGGATGAAACAACGCGTCGCCATCGCCCGCGCGCTCGCGAATCAGCCCCGCGTCCTGTTCATGGACGAGCCCTTTGGCGCGCTTGATGCACAAACTCGAAGCCAGATGCAGCTTTATTTGCTAGATATCTGGAAGAACGTCGATATCACCATCGTCTTCATCACCCATGACCTCGATGAAGCGGTCTTTCTATCCGACCGCATCCTCGTGCTGGACGCTAATCCGGGACGGGTCCGCGAGATTGTCGAGGTCCCGGTCCCCCGCCCCAGGACGCCCGAACAAATTTTCCATCCGTCATTCATGGCCGTGCGCCAGCACATCGACCACTTGATCCACCCGCCCGGCCAAGAGCAGAAAGAAGCTCCTGTCCTGCGCCACGCCATTTCCGATCCCGACGTGGTCTGAGGCATTTTCCCGCTTGTCGCAATTCCACACTCCCATCACTTCACACTTATTCACTAAATCGTATGAACAAAGAACAAATCCGCGCCATGCGCGATGACCTCAAGGCCCAAGGCGTTAAATATTGCATCGGCGCTTTCGTCGATATCCACGGCGTGCCGAAAGGCAAGTTCGTGCCCATCGATCACTTCGAAGACTTCGCCGCCGGCAGCGAGCTCTACACCGGTTACGCGCTCGACGGCCTCGGCCAACGCCCTAACGACGACGAAATCGCCTCCCTCCCCGACCTCACCCGCGGCTGCGTGCTGCCATGGAACAAGGAAGTTGCTTGGTTTCCGGCGGACAACACCTTCAAGGGCCAGCCCTACGAAGTCAGCACCCGCGTCGCCTTGAAAAAGCAACTCGCCGAGGCGGCGAAAATGGGCTTCGGCATGAACCTCGGCATCGAGTGCGAGCTCTACGTCGTCAAACTCGCCGAAGACGGCACGCTCGAAATCCCCAAATCCGAGGATGACCTGACCAAGGCCTGTTATGACGTGAAGTCCTTTCTCGAGCGCTACACATGGATCGACAAGGTTTCCACCGCCATCAACGACCTCGGCTGGGACCTCTACTCGTTAGATCATGAGGACGCCAACTCGCAGTTTGAATTCGACTTCAAGTATGCCGACGCGCTGACCATGTGCGACCGCTATATCTTCTTCCGGACCATGGCCAAGCACTACGCCGCCGAGGAAGGCCTGCTCGCCACCTTCATGCCGAAGCCCTTCGCCAACCGCACCGGCAGCGGCGCGCATTTCAACATGTCATTCTACGATCTGGAGAGCGGCGAGAACCTCTTCAAATGCGACCACGCCGACGACCCGCGCGGACTTGGCATCAGCGAGCTCGGCTATCAGTTCATTGCCGGAGTCCTCAAGCACGGCCCCGCGCTGTGCGCCGCTTTCGCGCCGACGGTCAACAGCTACAAGCGCCTCGTCCGCCGCGGCCTGATGTCCTATTTCACCTGGGCTCCGGTCTTCAACAGCTACGGCCGCAATAACCGCACCAACTCCGTCCGCGTGCCGATGGCCGGCGGACGCTGCGAAAGCCGCAACGCCGACGCCGCCTGCAATCCCTACCTAGCAGCCACGCTGGTGCTTGCCGCCGGACTCCAAGGCATCCGCGAAAAACTCGATCCCGGCGATCCCCACGAGGACAACCTCTACGAACTCACTGAAGAACAGTTTGCCGCCCGCGGCATCTCGGAACTGCCGCGCACCCTCGATGAAGCGGTGAAAGCCTTCGCCGCCGATCCGTTCGTTGAGGAAATCCTCGGCACTGAACTGCGCAACGAATTCATCACTTACAAGTCCGAGGAATGGCGCCAATACCACCAACGCGTCAGCCAGTGGGAAATCGATACCTACGCCCGAATGTTCTAACGATATGCCTGTCCTTCTGGAAAACCTGGCCTGGCCCGAGATCGCAACCCTTCGCGAGAAAAACGGCGGACTGCTCCTACTTCCGTTAGGAGCGACCGAGCAGCACGGCCCGCATCTACCAGTGGCGATGGATACGCTGCTGGCGGAAGCGGTGTGCCACGCGGTTTCCGACACGACCGGGGTTCCAGTGATGTCGGCACTCCGCTACACCATCTCCCAAGGCCACACGCCGAAGTGGCCGGGAACGTTTTCCCTGCGGCATGAGACATTCATCGCCACCCTCCGCGAGATCGCCGCGTGGGCGGTGGCCAGCGGTTGGAAGCGACTGCTATTCGTCAACGCCCATTTCGGAAACGATGCCCCCGCACGAGTCGCCGTGGATCAGCTACGGCTTTCGTACTTGGGCAAACTGCAAGTGGGCCTCGTCCACGTCTTCAAGCTCGATGAAGCGATCTGGTGGGAATACACTCAGGACGCGTCCGATCTCCACGCCAACGCCGCGGAAACCGCACTGATGCTGCACCTTCATCCGGACTTGGTTCACATGGATCGCCTGACCAATTCCGATGATCCGGACCGCACGACGGGCACGGTATTTTCCTATCCGGTGGCCCAAACCAGTCTCAACGGCGTGACTGGAAGCCCGTCACAAGCGACCGCCTTACAGGGCAAGGCGCTGTTTGGCCGGATGGTTGCCAGCCTCGTTAAAACAGTCACAACCGCAATTACCGAGGAACCCCCACTGGCGGCGGAACACTGGCAGGACCTTCCGAATGTCGATTATGAATGAAGCGAATTCACTCCACGGCGGCTGTCTGTGCGGTGCGGTCCGCTATGCCGTCAGCGGGCCGGCCGTAAAGACCACCACGTGCCATTGCTCCGACTGCCGTCGGGCGAGTGGCGCCCCCTTCGTCGCGTGGACCTTCTTTCGCACGGGCGCCCTATCATGGACCAAGGGCGCGCCGAAGGTGCTAGAGTTTGCCGACCGGGAACGCTCCTTCTGTGCCGGCTGCGGTACTCCCTTGAAATTTTACGATCCCGCCATCCCGGAGTGGTTCGAGATGAACACCTGCACTTTTGACCACCCGGAAACCCATGCCCCGGCGGACGAATGCTGGACTGAGGATCGAATCTCGTGGGCTAATTCTGCCACGGGTATCCCTGCTTACGACCGCGACGCCCCTTTGCCCGGAGCTCTATGACCGATGCTTCGGCGCATCGGTTACTCCGGCTTCGAGAAGCCCCCGGTGCTGCTCCGTACCGATCCGGTTGAGCACCCGTTGGAAAATCAAACCTAACATTTTCGCTTCGGCGCAAGTTACATGGCTGGCGAAGGTTTCCTCGATCAAGCCGCCGTAAACCTTCCAGGATTTATCCAATGCTGTGCGCCCGGTTCGACTCAGGCGGACCCGAAACACGCGGCCATCGTGGGAACATTGTTCGCGATGAACCAAGTCCCGCTCGACCAAGCGTGCGACACGTCGCGACATGCCGCTGTTGCTCAAAAGCACCGCCTCGGCGAGTTCGCTCATCCGCAGTGTCTCACCTTCCGCTTCGTTCAAGGTCAGCAGCACGTCGTAGTCGTCGAAGGACAAACAATCCGCCGCTAGCAGGCCCTCGTCGATCCTGCGGTAGGCCAAGGCATGGACCGTGAGAAAGAGCCGCCAGGCAATCTGTTGCGGTGGAACCTCGGTTTCCAAGAGAGCGGGTGAATTCATCGGCAGAGAGTTACTGAAACCCACAAAGTAGTTGCAAGCGCAAATAAAACTGCGGAATGGCATAGCGGGTGCTGGTCTCGGTGTGAAAAGTTGATGTCCGAGCTTATATCCAGCCGCCCTGCCGACGTAGTTTCCTCCCTCATTGCAGGGACGGAGAACGAGTCGCAACCTTCCCGGCGCTCCTGGTTCGAATTCGGCAGAACCTTGCCGCTGGAGGCCAGGTTCGGGCTGGGTCTCCTCGCATGGATTTGCTTTTTTCTCGCATGGCATGGGCTGTCTGTATCCGGACTGGCGGATACCACACTGCTTCCCGGCCCGACGAAGGTCCTGAAGGCGTGGGTGACGCTCTTCACCGAGCGGGGCTTCGCAACCGATGTGGCTCAGAGCGTGAAGAGGATTTTCTTCAGCTTCGGCATCGCCTTGGTATTCGCACTGCCCCTTGGCTTGTTGATGGGCGCGTTCACTCCAGTGGCGGGATTTCTCAACTCACTGGTTTCCCCCTTCCGCTACCTGCCCGCGCCATCATTTGTGCCGCTGCTGCTGATGTGGCTCGGCACCGGAGACAATCAGAAGATCGCCCTGCTAGTGATCGGCGTGGTGTTCTTCCTGATCTCGCTGTTCATGGACAACACCCGGGCCGTCTCCGCGGAACTGGTGGAGTGCTCGCGCACGCTTGGGGCCAGCCGGGCGAAGGTGTTGTGGTATGTGCTCCTCCCCGCGGCGCTACCCACTTATGTCGACACCGCGCGGCAGATGCTGGCGGTAAGTTGGACCTACCTCGTCATCGCGGAAATCGTCGCCGCCACCGATGGCATCGGTGCGATGATGATGCGGGCCAAACGCTTCGTGCAGGTCGACGACATCATGGCCGGCATCCTCACCATCGGCCTGCTCGGTCTTCTAACTGATACTTTGATCCGCCTCATTCACCGTCTCTGTTTCCGTTATCTCCACTAATCCGTCCCATGAAATACATCCCTCGCCTCATCCCAGTCCTCACGGGTGCATGCCTGCTTCTCGCCGCTTGCTCCAAGAAGGAAGAAGTTACCTCCGCCGCCTCACCCACGAAGCCGCAAACCGTTAAGATCTCGCTCTTCTCTTGGCCGGGCTATGCCTTCTGGTTCATCGCGAAGGAGAAGAACCTCGTGCCCGAGCTCAATCTCGACATCGTCATCATCGAGGATCCTTATGAAAGCTTCGCCCAGATGGCCGCAGGGAAACTTGATGTGACCTCGTCCACCGTCGAATACGGTCCGGTTGCCGCGGACAAAGGGGTTCCGGTGAAATTGGTCGCCTATACGAATCCCTCTTATGGAACGGATAAAATCATTCTCGGGCCCGGCATCAACAGTGCCGCGGATCTCAAAGGCAAGGAGGTCGCCGTGCTTGAGGGAGGTCTCACTCAAATTTACATGGGCATCTGGCTTGAGGATCACGGAGTGAAATTCAATGAAGTCAAATACACCAATGTCATCATGGACGACGCGGTGGCCGCCATGGTCAGCGGCAAGGTCGCGGCCGGTGAGTTTTGGGAACCCTTCGGCGGTAAGGTGCTCTCGAGCCTCCCTGGTTCGAAAGTGACCGCCACCTCGAAGCACCCTTACTTCAAGAAGACCGCACTTCTCGGCGACGGGATGTATATGAGTGGCTCATTCCTGGAAAAAAAGCCGGAGCTCGCAAAGCTCACGCTCAAGGCCTACTTCGCGGCGGTCAAGTTCTGGAAAGAAAATCCCGTCGAGGCGAATGCGATCATGGCCAAGGGACTCAGTTTTAAAAACGAGGATGTGGTCACGGTCCTCGGCAAGGACGGCAGCGCCATGGACGGCGGTATCTATCCGTTTAACTATGAGGAATCCGGACGCTTCATGGGCGTTCTCGACGGAGAACCACCCTTCGGCGCGAACAACGAAATCAGCCGTCACTGGAAGTTGACCAATGACTGGTGGGTGAAGTTCGGCACGGTGAAGAAGGACTATCCAATGGAAGCAGGCGTGGATCTTGCGCCGTTCAAGGCGCTCAAGGCCTCAGGCTTCTGAATCGCATTCCAACCGATTTTCCCATGATACCCACCCCTCCGATCGTCAAAAGAGATCTGGCCGAGCCTCCCGACCTGGTTATCGTTCCAGAGGGAAGCTTTCTAATGGGTGGCATCGCCGAGGACAAATTTGTTTCCGCAGTTGAGTTGCCACAGCATCGGGTGACGTTGAAGGACTCCTTCGCGCTGGCGAAGGCACCGGTCACCCGGCGCGAGTGGCTCCTGCTCATGGGATCCCTACCGCCCGGCGAGTTGGACGAGCTTGGAGAATGCTGTCCGGTGGTGAACGTCACGTTTCCCGAGGTCATGGCCTACCTTCGCGAGTTGTCAGCC
>JAYWDF010000113.1:0-7337 GCA_043779985.1 Akkermansiaceae bacterium
ACGGAGAGCGTCGCACTGAGTCGCAGCTTCGCCGAGAAAACTTCCGGCACGCTGGAGAGATCGAACTTGAGATAGCCATCACGATTGAAGCCACTGTCCAGCGGGGCCGTTTTCATCATGAACTGGTTTGGGTCGGTGTTTCCGAAAATCGTAGCCGCGTTGGCGCTGCCGTCGCGGGCATAGGTATCTGCCGTGGGGGCGAGCGTGACGCTCCGGGTCTCGCGCGGAATGACGGCCAGGGTCGTGCCGGGGGGGCCGAGCGTCGTGGCGGCGGTGACAGCCCGACTGCCAGAGGTGGCAGAGATTTCATAGTCGCCGTGGAAGCCACGCACGGTCGCATTTCCGCCGGCATCGGCGATGACGGTCATATCCGTCCACCACGTCTGTCGGGTGAGCGTGTTCCAGACTCCGGCGGCGAGTGTCGGGGTCCAGTCCAATTTGTAGAGCGCTCTGTTAGGCTGCCAATGCACGCCCGCCCAGAAGCCCCAGTGGAGGAAACTCTTCACGGATGGGTGAGAGTAACAGATGGTCAGATAATCCCGGAGGTAGTCGGCCTGGAGCTGTTCGTCAGTGTTATCCATGTCGAATTCGGTGATCTCGATCTGCTTGCCGAGCGCGGCGTAACCTTCGAGCGTGGCGAACACCCGGTCGGGACTTGGCAGGTTGCGGGTGCCAAAGTGCGACTGGATGCCGATGCCGTCGATGAGCGGCGTGGGCTGTCCGGCCTCGGTTTCGGCAACGGTGCGGAGATTGAAAGCGATGTGCGGGAGGTCCTCGCCGTGGTTGTTGTAGTCGTTCAGCACCAGCGCGGTTCCGGCTGGAGCGGCGGCGCGGGCCGTCTGGAACCACGAAACGACTTCGGCGCGGCCGTAGATATCCTGCAGGTCGTGATTGTAGAATGGCTCATTGAGCACGTCCCAGCGGTCCACACGCGCGCCGACAGCGGACGCCTCCCCGGCAATGTGCGATGTGACGCGCGCCCGCAGCCAGGCATCGGCGGCGGATTGGCCGTTGGCGGTGATTTGCCTGTTGTATTCAGTTAGCACCCAACCGGGCATGTTGGAGAAATCCGGCCAAATCAAGGTGTGACCGCGCAAGCCGTTCATGCGGTTGTTGCGAAGCCAGTCGAGCGCGCCTAGCGCAGTGGCGGAGCTGACCGTATCCTTCGTGGGCTCCCAAGCGGACCATTTCAAGTCGTTCTCAAGCACAGCCCAGTTGAAAAGTTCCTTGATCTTGTCACGGTAGGTTTGGTTGGCAACGTAGGCGGCGTCGGCTGTGTCGGTGCTCATAACCCGACCTCCTTGCACGGCGCTGCCGAAGCCAAAGGCGTGGCGCTTCATTTTTACCCTCACCGTCGCGCCGGGCACCGGATTGCCGCCAAGGTCGCGCACCTGAACTGTGAGGTCGGCCTTGCGGTGCGTCTCGATTCGCGCAGCGGCCGCGGCCCGCCACGCGGCACTTAGCTCGCGCCCTTCGTAAAGCGGGATGCCCAGGGTGGAATAGTCGATCGCGCCGTGATCGACCGCCGTGATGCCGCCAATTTCCAAAACCTGCGGTCCGAACCCGGCGTGAAAGCGCATTCTCGCCCCGCCACTTGCATAACCCGCGACCATTGTGACCGGCACCTGGACGAAACGCCAGGCGGCACCGATGGTAAGGGGCGCTTCCCAAGAAATAACGTTGACCGTGCTTTCCACCCGCGCTCTAACGAAAGCATTTCCCCGCCCATCACCGGAGATCGCGCGGGCCCAGAACGACACGACGAGCACGTCGCCCGCGCTCACCGCCTGCGTCAGCGGAATGTCGGCGGCTCCGCTGTAACCCGCTTCATACACGTTCGCCGAACTATCCGCGGTGACGATGCGGAGAGCTTTGTCAAAGGACTGGCCAGTCACGCTGACCACGCTGCGGGTCGTGCCGTAGCCGCCGGGCGTGGTGGCGAGAGGGTTTTTTCCGAGAACGGAAAATGGCGTCGTGGTCGTGTCGTTGATCGTCACCGTGGCGCTGGCCGTGCCGAGCAGATAGTTGGCGTTAGAAGACAGGGTGACGATGACCGTGTCGCTCGGATCGCGGAAGAAGTCAGTAACCGGAGCGAGGGAAATCACCTTCTCCGCCTCGCCACTGGCGAAGCTAACGCTTCCCGCGAGCGCCGGATAATCCAGCCCCGCGACGGCGGTGCCGCTCACGGCGTAGTTGACCGTGGTTGTACCGACCGTGGTATCGCGAGTAAGGGTAAAGGCGCCGGTGTTTCCCGGCGCTTCGCTGGCCGTCGCATCGGTCGCGGATATTGCAACCGTAGGTCCGACACTAAAATTGACCGCTCCGGAGGTCGTGAAATTTCCGCCCGCATCGGTCGCCCTGGCGGTGAGGATGTGCGCACCCGATGGTGGGTTCGCCCAGGAAAACGTGAACGGCGCGACCGTGCTCTCGCCGATCTTCGCGGCCCCGTCGAAGAACTCGACCTTCGTGACCGTGCCGTCGGAATCAGCCGCGCTGACCGTGATGCTAACCGGCCGCGCGGGCGTGTAGCTGTTATTCGCGGGCGCGGTGATTGCTATGGTGGGGTTGGCCGGACTCAGCCACTGATAGACTTCGCCATTCTGGACGATGAGCGCGGGTGTGGCATAGGTAGTGCCGGCCCAGCTCGTGTTGGTGCCGTCGAGGCCGACGAGGAAAATGGTGTCTTCCGCCGCATTTCCCGAAAAGGCGGTGCGCACGCCATAGGTGTTTGAGGCGGTGATCTCGCGGGTCACAGCCGGCGTGCGTGGCGCACCGCTGGCGGGTGCGGCGGCGAGAACGTAGGCCATCTGCGTGTCGCCAGTCACGGTGCGGTTGTAGCGCGCGCTCGGGATCGGCTGCTTTTTATAAGTCGTGTCCTTGTCCATCTGGAAGCCGAAGATCGGGTTCGGCAGATCCTGGCCCTCGATGACCTCCAGCGTCTGCGCATTGGCGACGAGCGGCGTGATGGTTAGAGACGGTTTGGTATTTCCCGCGGAAATGGTGGTGCGCGAGTACGGATCGAACTCGCCGGGCACCAGCTGCACGGTGATACGCTGGGTGGCGGCATCGGTCTGCACGTTGTCGTCCGAACAGTGGAAAACTCCAGAGTAGATGTGCGGTGAGGCGTCGAGCGCGGCGAAGGCGTCGATCACCACCCACCAGTCCGGCTTCACGAAAAAAACATGCCGCGTCGAAATCGCCGGGCGCACGCTCGATGGCCCCCACCCTTCCAACGGAGTCGCGCCGTAGGTCCCGGCGGCGTAGTCGAAGCGCGAGGAGGTCAGCCATTTCACCGGCGTCTGCGCGTCGGTTTTCACCGCCGTCCCGGCACCGGCACGATTCTGATCGAGATCGTCAATGAGCGGCTGCGAATTGGCGTGCGACTTGAGCGACCAAGTGCGGTAGGCGGACGTGTCGTAGTCGTAGGGGCCGCAGTCGATGATGTGGCGCGTGCCGTAGCCGTCCACGTTGATAGAGAGTTTGTCCTCGTGCTGATGACCAGTACCGTACGGGCCGGCGTCCATTAGCAGATAGTTGGCGGACGTGCTCCAGCCGGAGCGCATCACCGCCTGTCCGGCATCGGGAAACAAATGGGAGGTGCGCGAGGGAATGGTGCCGCTCGCTCCGTTCGTGGCGAGCCACTGATAGTCGGTGCGGGCCGGGAATGCGACGAACCCGATGGCCAGCCGGCTGCTGACGTTCACATTCCACGAATCGTTGATGATCGGGATCCGGCGGTTTGGCTCGCTGACATAGAGCTCGTAGTCGTAAAGCAACGCGAGCCGCTCGTCCAAGACTGGACTGGTCGGCAGCGAGTTCAGCGTAGCGACGTTTTTCAAGCCCTCGATGTCTCCGATGACGTTGTCGTGATAGCCAGGCGTGAGTTCCTTTTCCGCGCCATCTGGAAAAACGTCGTTAAGGAGCAAGCCCTCCAACCGCGTAATGGCCAGCGCGCGCCAGCCGGCCGCTTCGTAAAATTCGGGAAAGATCGCACCGGTTGTAAACAGCCCGCGCGACTCGATGCCGACCCAGTTGCCGCTTGTGCTCCAGTGATCTTCGAGGAATTTCCCGTGCTCGTAGAACAACTTCACCCACTTCACGAGCAGCGCGTCGGATACGAGCGACGAGCTTTTCATTCGATAGAACGTGCTGGGCCAGATGCTGCTCATACGCAGGCCGGCCTCGATCGACCGCCATCGGGAGCCGGCATTATTCCAACCGCTAACCGGTACGTTGCTGGTGGTGATCCAGTCGTTGATTTCGAACGCAAGTTCGTTGCCGTACGAGGTGCCCAGCCCGCCGGTGTTGCTCTGCGTGGCTTGGGCGAGATCGTCCCACCAGTCATGACGGTTGAATTGCCAGGTCCACTCGTTATTGATGGCCGAGGTGGCGTTGTAGCTCCAGTTGATTGATGTCACCGGCTCCGGCTCGAAGTCGTAGGTGGTGCCCACGATGGTGTATTTGTGTTGCAGCGCGTTTGCGATTTTGGTCGCGTCGGGGGTGAAGGTGTTGATGGTGTAGAGAGGCGCCGTCCGCGTACGGAGATAGCTGGCAAAAGCGGTTTTCGCCGTGGCGTAATCGCTGGCTTGCACTGCGGTTTTAACGGTTGAGAGGCCGGGATAATTGAGATTGATCGCCGCGAAAAAATCGGCGTCGTTGATGATCGTCGCCGTCGCGTCGTCCATGATCGTGACGGTGGCCGTGGAATTTTGAAGTCCGTACGCCTCGTTGGATGCAAGTGTGACGATGACCGTTTCGTTGCCCTCGATGAACCAATCCGTTTTCGGTTGCAGCGGAATCGTCGCGGTTGCCTGGCCGTTTTCGAACGAAATGGTGCCGCCCAAGGCCGTGTAGTCGTCATCGGCTGTCGCGGTGCCGCCCACCGTATAGCTGACTGTTAGCGCGCCGACCGAATTCGTGCGGGTGATGGTGAAGGATCCCGCCGAGGCGCCGAGCTCCGCCGCATTTACCGCGCCGATTCCGAGCAGCGGCAGATCCAGCTCGGTGAGCGTGAGATTATCCACATAGAAAGGTGCCTGCGACCCGGTCGCCCCGAAGCCGATCGCAAATTCATCGAACGCGTATGTCAGCACCGAGGCAGCGGTGGTCGTGCCCGTGGCGGGGGTTGTACTATCGATCTGACCGCGCAATTGCAGGTCGCCGTTGGTCATCCGGGTAATTTGAAACAGCATCGTATGGCTTGCCGTGCCGTTCGCGACGGAGGCCACTGGAGAGCCGACTGCGACCAACGCGCCGGGGGCGGAGCCGCCGAGGATATCGTCACCCGCGTCTTCCTTTTGGACCCCGCTGTTGGTGGAGACGGCCCCGGCGTTGGTGGTGAAAAGGTAGCCCTTATCGTCGTTGCGCGTGGTGGTGCCCGCCAGATCGGCAGTCTGACGGGTGGCGTTGGAATTGAATAGTCCCATCCGCCAGCCGTTATTCGCCCCGGTCGGCGCGGTGGTAAATCGATAGTCGAAGGCCAGGCGCAGCGTATTGCCTGGATTTCCCAGCGTCACCGGCGTGAAATTGGCGAGGTATTTTTGAAAACCGCTGTCCGGGGTGAACAACATTGCATTTCCCGAACGAATACCAGGTGAGCCGCTGTCCGGGCTCACTGCGAGAATCACTGTCGAACTGGTGGTGTTGCGCCAGTATGCCAGCCCGAGCAGATCGCCGCCGCTGGTATTCGTCCGGGAGCCGTCGGTGAAGGGATCGCTGGCCAGCACTTGGGCCGTGCCGGACAGCGGAAAAACGCACAGGATTGAATACGCTAACAGGACAATGCTGGCTATGTGACTTCTCATGGCGGGTTTTGTAAGCGGTAACTGAAAAATACGGGCTCGCAACCCTCCGATCGGCGATCCCGTTTTCCTGGAGATACCCCTTTAATTCCAGAAAGCGTTTCGCAGCAAATTCCAATGCAACTTAAGTTTGCCGGGTGGCCGGAACGGGTGCTACATGCGTTTTTCTTGAGTAGGGCTCAGGTGAAGCTGCCCACTAATTCCAGATTCGTCTATTGGCGGATCCGGCAACTTTCGATGTATTTCGCGTCGATCTAGGCTGCGGCCACCCATGAACGCCCATCGATGCCGCGGCGATCCAGTTCCGCTATTAGCCGGCCGTGAAGTCCCTCCAGGCGTTCGCCCGCGTGGTCCGCAGACGTTCCGCGAATTGTAAAATCCAAAAAAACTAAAAACAACCCCCTTTTCCCCGCCTTCGGTCCGGCCACCCGCTCTTACACCGGCCTCCACCCCAAAAGCAAATTCCTAGCAATAGCGAGTGGTCTGCCGTCTCACGAGAAAACGGGCTGGCTTTCCCCGACCTCGCGCCCTGCAGCGCGATGCTGCTGGAGATTTCGATCTGAATAAATTCCGCCGCTTGTTGCCCTGAACTTCGGCAACCGCAACTCGAAGCAGACGGGAATCGATGTATTCCCGCTTCCATCATCCCACTAACGCTTGAGCGGTTTTTGTGAAAGTGAAAACAGGATCCAAAGGACCGTCCCCCTGTCATGCCTCTGTCATGCACGCGGAAGGGGATGTTGCCCTTTTCCAGGGAGCGTTCGGGGTCGGGGACTTCAGTATGCGTCGCCTCTGGGGCCGATGTAATCGACATAGAGGATTTCTTCGGAGTCTTCCCGACGGGGTTCGATGATGGAGCGGTAAACGCCAGTGCGAAGGCGGAACCATCCGGTGAACTCTCCTGTCAGAGCCTTGACGTTGGCATGTGCGGTTAGGTTTTCGAGTGCCGCGACTTCCTCAAGGGCCTTCACGATCTGTGCCTGGCGATCGCGAGGCATGCTGCGGAGATATTTGACCGCACGGCGATGCAGAACAATCCGGCGCATTTCTCAAAGGGAGAGTTCGACTTTAAGCGAGGCCAGATCGGTGAAGGCGTCGCGGTTGCCAGCCCGGCGGTCGGCATCCGCCTCGCGAAGTGCGGCGGCTTCCTCGTCGGTAACTTCTCCTCCCTCGAGAATCTCCTGAATCAGTAGAAACTCAGCCCACGGGATCAAGGCCGCTGCCGGCATCCCTTGCTCGTCCACGACGGTCTGGTGGGTAATGGTCATGGCCGCACCCTACATGGATGATGCAGTTCCGCCAATCCAGATTTTAGTCTTGAGCCGCTCTTTGGACTCGGAGACTTGCGGGTGCCGGGCGGGGGCGGGAATCGATAGGGCCCGACTAACACGCATTGGCAGAAATTGGATTCACCGGCCCCGCCCCGATGGGGTGCGAACGCGCGGGCTGCGGGGCGGCTCGTGGAACAACAGCTCGGGCGGCCTGCCCGCGTCCGACCGCGTCAACATTTCGGCCCCGCGAGCGAGGGCAGCGACG
>JAYWDF010000114.1:0-2489 GCA_043779985.1 Akkermansiaceae bacterium
AGCCGTCTCATCGGCTCCGGGATGTTCCTGTTTCAGGAGATTGGAGAGCACCTGAATGCTGCCGAGATTGCTGCCGATTTCATCGTGGAGATCACCGGCAATCCAGTTGCGCATCTCGCGCAGACGCTTGCGCTCACGAATCCTAAAAAAGACAGGGATACCGCAGGCGGCGAAAATTCCCGCCCCTCCGAAAAAGGCGAGCAGGCCGAAGCTGTTCCGGCTCCAAGAGGAGCGGATCTCCGTGGCCTCGGCGTCGAGATCGTGGAGTTTAAGCTCTAGCTGGAGCTTTGCATCGAGCTGCTCGATCCACTCTCTGGTGCCCAGCAAATTACCACTGGGACCACAACCGTTAGTCAGGCTCTGGCCGCTCCAGACGAGGTCATTGTGGGCCGCAATAATTTCGGTGGACTCCGATGCGGTAACCGGGGCGTGGAGTGCGAGGTTGTTTTCGTTTCTCAAAACCTGGATCTCACTCAAGGCCAGAAACGCAGGATATCGCGTGAAAGGTTTCCACAGTTTAGTCACATTGAGGCGGACGAAGCGGGCTCGATCCGTGGGGATTCGCAAGGTGACGGGATTTTGTCCGGGATTGTCATAATCTGCTGCGCTTTGGTCGAATGCCGTCCGGAAACTCCCCTCCAGGCCACTATCCGATATTTGAATTTGAAACCGCAGTGGCAGGCCGAAACCTGGAATCTCATCCAAGGTGGGCCGGAGGGCGGGAAACAGCCGCACGGTGTCGAATTCCCGCTCTTGTCCGAGATCCACTTGCACCCAAACTATTTCCTCACTGGTCGAATGCGAGGCGGACAGCCAGCCGATGTCTTTCACCTCCTCCATCCGTTTCTCAGGTAGCCCCAGAGGCGTCTGGCCATCCACTAACAATTGCCTCCGCCACGTCCAGGTATCACCCGGTGCATCGTCGAAGTTATAGCTGACTTCCGCGTTCTCGGCGACGTTCTCATTCCCCGAAAAGCAGAAGATCTCACTCCAGGAAAGGATGCTGTAGTTTTCTGTATCCAGGGCTGGGTTTGACAGCTGATGAATCTGGATTCTCATGCCGCTCGCCCGGACCGGATTTGCGAGCCGATAGACAAATGGATGGCCCCGTCTGACGTGGGAAGTCTTCTCAGTAACTTCCGTGGCAATGACCGGGAGTGTTATTCCCGCCTCATCGATCAGTTGGACAGTGAACTCCTTGGGGACGCCGTAATTCAAATCAACACCGGCAGGGTAAAGATGGATCGACGGGACCAGCGCGATCATATCCACGACTGCCGGCTTGCTCCATTTGAAATCCATGAAGAGGTTTTTCTCATCCGTCTCGAAAATGCGGGCGAAGACGCCCCAACCACCGAGATCTTTCGTCGGGAGCTTGGGAAGGGACGAGATTGAGTAACGGGTTTGTGCCGCCTCGTTGCCTATTTCCTGAAGTCGCGGTGAAAACCTAGCTGCGAGTTCATTGCCCACGGTATCGCCGAAACTGGCAGAAACTGACGAAATCAAACAGGCCGCAAGTGCCGACACAAGTTGTCTGCTACTTCCGAAGTGGTGAAAAGACCTGCGGTTCATCTTCTACAGAACCTTGAGTCCCGATTTATCCTCCGACAAGCCGGATCCCATCGGTACCCAGACTGATCCTGCCGCGAGGCGTCAGTTCACATTGCCGATCTTGCCGGGCCAGTATTTCGCCACAAATGCGTCGGTCGGTAAGATCGGAAGGGACTCGGTGTGACCGTCGGCAAAGAGCACGATTTGTTTCTCCCGATGGAGATCTAGGCTCGTGGTGGCAGGGCCGCCGCAATCGTGGTAGGCGTGTGCGCCCGAGCCCAACTCGTTGGGAGCCACACCCTCCGTCCCTTCAGACCACTCCACGACCATTGCTGCCTTGGAGGGATTTGGAACGATGAGGGCCGGGATACCGACATTGAATGGGCGGTCCTTCCAGCCTCGGAATGAGGTGCCATTTGACCAGTTGGTGGTCCAGGGAACGATGGCATAGCTGCGGGCGAAGCGGTTGGTGCCGCGTTTCCTAGCGTCCTCGGTGCATTTGAAAATCTTGGCGGGCTGTTGCAGCTCGCTCCATTTTGTGCTGTCGAAGGAGGCGGTGCCGATGATGCTTCGCGCTCCCGAGTATCCGAGATAGGGCAGGATGGCCCGGTCCCACGTGTTTGACTCATTGGCCGAGGGATAGCGGTTGAGGTCAGCCTGATGTTGCGCGAGTCCGACGCCGATCTGGCGGAGGTTGTTATTGCACGTGGCCACCGCGGCGCTGCGCAAAGCGGACCTACCTCCTGTGAAGGCGATCGCCGCAAGGACTGCAATGATCGTGATCACGATCAGCAGTTCCACGAGGGTGAACCCAGCCGAGGCGATACCCGGTGAGCGATGAAATGGCCGGTTTGAACAAGGTTTCATAAGTGTAAGGTCTATTCCCTAGATTGGAGTGGTTGGGATTCCTCTGCTGGGAAACCGGGTTTACCGCTCAC
>JAYWDF010000115.1:0-2489 GCA_043779985.1 Akkermansiaceae bacterium
CGAATCCGCATCCATGAACGAGCCCGACCGACTCGCCGCACTTGAGCGCTACGGGATACTCGACACGTCGGCGGAGGTGGAGTTCGACGATTTTACGCAACTCGCCTCCCAGCTTTGCCAGACGCCCATCGCCCTGATCTCGCTGGTGGATGGGGGGCGGCAGTGGTTCAAGAGCCGCGTGGGCTTCGACGTTTGTGAGACCCACCAGAACCTCTCGTTCTGCCAGCACGCCATTCAGGGAACGGAATTGATGGAAATTTCCGACGCCCGTCAGGATGAACGCTTCTGCACCAATTTGCTGGTCACCGACGAGCCGCACATCCGCTTCTACGCGGGCGTCCCGCTGACCACCCCGGACGGCCATAGCTTGGGCACGCTCTGTGTCATCGATCGCACGCCGCGACAGCTCACGCTGGAACAGCGCGACGGACTCGCGCGCCTCGCCCGCCAGGTGATGCGGCAGCTGGAGACGCGCATCTACCAAACGAAGCTCACCCTGAGCGTGGAAGCTTTGCGCGAGAGCAATGAGCGCACCGAGCAGATCATCGCCGCGGCGCTGGACGCCGTGGTCACGATGGACATGGAGGGGCTCATCACCAGTTGGAATCCTCAGGCGGAGATCATTTTCGGCCGCAGCGCCAGTACGGTCATCGGGCGGAAAATGTCTGAAGTGATCATCCCGCCCGACTACCGCGAGGCGCACGAGCGGGGGCTCCGCCACGTCATCAAGACGGGCGAGGCGAAAGTGCTCAACCGCCGGATTGAGCTGCGCGCCTTGCACGCTGACGGCTCGGAGTTTCCGGTCGAGTTGACGATCGCCAGGTTCATGGTGGCGGGGAGTGTGCAATTCAGTGCGTTTATCCGTGATCTCAGCATGATCAAGGAGTCGGAGTCGCAGTTGACACGCGCGAGCGGCTTGCTTTCCGCAATTGGAGTCCTGCAATCCGGTTATATCAGCAGTGGCAGGGTCGAGGCCACCGAAACATTCGAGGCCCTCCTCCAGCTCCTGTTGAACTTCACGGACAGTGAATACGGCTTTGTCGCGGAGGTGCTCCTTGATGAGCAAGGCCAGCCCTACCTCAAGACCCACGCCATCACCAACATCTCGTGGAACGAGGAGATGCGGGCCTTCTATGAGAAGCACAAGGCGATGGGTTTGGAGTTCCGCAACCTCAAGACCCTGTTCGGAGCTGCCCTTATCACAGGTGAAACGGTGATCTCCAATTCGCCCGCTACCGACCCCCGTCGGGGTGGCCTGCCCCCTGGCCATCCCCCGATGAACTCTTTCCTCGGTGTGCCCATCAAACAGGGCGGTGAAATGATCGCCATGGTTGGCGTGTCCAATCGACCGGGCGGCTACGATCTGGCCTTGGTCGAGGAAATCGAGCCGCTCCTCTCCACCTACGCCACCATCATCCGGGGCTTCCAGTTCGCGAAGCAGCAAGAGGCCGACCAACACCGGATCCAGGGGTTGAATTCGGATCTGGAGGTCCGGGCAGGCGAGTTGGCAGCCGCATTGGAGGAGAACAGCCGCGTAGAGCGCGAGCGCCTGGAGGCGCTTCAAGAGCACTCCGCCACCTTGGAGCGGCGGGTCGCCGAGCGCACTGCGGAGCTCGAGCATTCCAAGCGGCAGTTCCAGGACTTGTTTGAGTTTGCGCCAGACGCGTTGGTGATGGCGGATCCGGAGGGAGTCATTCAAATGGCCAACCATCAGGCCGAGCGGATGTTTGGCTGGACCCCTGCGGAGCTGTTGGGGCAATCATTGGAAGTTCTGCTGCCCACCGCGCTTCAGGCAGGAAGCCCCGTGAAGAACGGCCGTTTTCTCGAGGCGGGTGAGAAACCCAGCCTTCCGGGCCGACGCAAGGATGGCTCGGAATTCCCTCTGGAGATAAGCCTCAGCCCGGTGCAAACGGAAGGCGGCACGCTACTTGCTGCCGCCATGCGGGACGTTTCCGAACGCATTCAGCTGGAGCAAGAGGTGGCGCGCATCAGTTCCCACGAGCAGGAGCGCATCGCCCACGAGTTGCACGACCATCTGGGCGCGTATCTGGCCGGCATTGCGTTCCGATTCAAGTCGCTGGCGGAGACTTTGGAACGCCGCGCCATCCCCGAGGCGTCCACCGCCCAGCAACTCGTCGGGCTGATCAATGACGGCATTGACCTGGTCCGGAATTTCGCCCGCCTGCTCGCCCCGGTGGATCTGGAAGCCGGCGGACTCGCAGCCGGATTATCCCAGCTTGGCAAGGAAATGGAAACCGCCTTCCGCATTGAGTGCCGGGTGGAGGTGGAGCCAGCGCTTCCTCCGCTCACTCCGGAACAAAGCATGCAACTTTACCGCATCGCCCAAGAAGCCACGCGCAACGCCATCCAGCATGGCAAGGCCCCGCTCGTCGGCATTTCCGTCCGCTGCGAACCGAATAGCTTGATCCTGACAATCTCTAACGTCGGCAAACCCTGGAGTCCGGATCGGGATCGCCCCCGTGGCATGG
>JAYWDF010000116.1:0-7305 GCA_043779985.1 Akkermansiaceae bacterium
GGCTCCCAAAAAGTCACGGATGACTCTCCGGAAGGCAAATATCAGACTCTTGAAAAATACGGAACTGATCTCACCGCCCGGGCCCGCGAGGGCAAGATCGATCCCGTCATCGGCCGCGACGAGGAAATCCGCCGCGTCCTCCAAGTGCTTTCGCGCCGCACCAAGAATAATCCGGTCCTCATCGGCGAGCCGGGCGTTGGAAAGACCGCCATCGTCGAGGGCCTCGCCCGCCGCATCGTCTCGGGCGATGTGCCGGATTCGATGAAGGACAAGCGGATCATCGCCATGGATCTCGGCGGCATGTTAGCCGGCGCGAAATACCGCGGCGAGTTCGAGGAACGGCTCAAGGCATTTCTGAAGGAAGTCACCGACTCCGAGGGCCAGATCATTCTGTTTATCGACGAGCTTCACACCATCGTTGGCGCCGGAGCCAGCGAGGGCGCTGTCGATGCCTCGAATCTCCTCAAGCCCCAGCTCGCCCGTGGCGAACTCCGTACCATCGGCGCGACCACGCTGGATGAATACCGCAAGCACATCGAAAAGGATGCCGCGCTTGAGCGCCGGTTCCAGCCGGTCATGGTCGGCGAGCCCTCGGTAGAAGATTCCATCGCGATTCTGCGCGGGCTCAAGGAACGCTATGAAGTCCACCACGGCGTCCGCATCCAGGATGGCGCGCTCGTCGCTGCGGCTACGCTCTCGGATCGCTATATTTCCGGCCGCTTTCTCCCGGACAAGGCGGTCGATCTGGTCGACGAGGCTGCCGCCCGGCTGAAAATCGAACTCGACTCGATGCCCACCGAGATCGACGTGCTCGAACGGCAGATTCTCCAGTTGGAAATGGAAAAAAAGGCCCTCGAAAAGGAGACGGACAAGGCGTCCGTGGTCCGTCTGGAAAAGGTCAAGGAGGAGCAGGCGAATCTGCGTGAGAAATCCTCAGGCCTCATGGCGCAGTGGCGCAATGAAAAGTCCATCATCGATCTGGTCCGCGCGGCTCAGGAAAAAATTGAAACTCTCAAGGGCGATACCGAACGCGCCCAACGCATCGGCGATCTAACACGTGCCTCCCAGATTACCTACGGCGATCTTCCCGAAGCCCACCGCGAACTGGAAGCCGCCAAGGAGCAGCTCGCGTCCCGGCAGAATCAGGGAGCACTGCTCAAGGAGGAAGTCACCGAGGAGGACATCGCACGGATCGTTTCCTCCTGGACCGGCATTCCCGTGAACCGCTTGCAGGAAGGTGAAAAGCAGAAGCTCGTGAGCATGGAATCACGCCTCGGCGAGCGGGTCGTGGGTCAGAAACGAGCGATCCAGGCCGTGGCCAACGCCGTCCGCCGCGCACGGGCCGGGCTCCAGGATGAAAACCGCCCGATCGGCTCATTTATTTTCCTCGGCCCCACCGGCGTCGGGAAAACCGAGTTGTCCAAAGCGCTGGCGGAGTTTCTCTTCGATGATGAAGGCGCCATGGTCCGCATCGACATGTCGGAGTACATGGAAAAGCACAGCGTGGCGCGTCTCATCGGCGCGCCTCCCGGCTATGTCGGGTATGAGGAAGGCGGTCAGTTGAGCGAGCGCGTCAGGCGCAAGCCTTACTCAGTCGTCCTGTTTGACGAAATCGAGAAGGCCCACCCGGATGTCTTCAACGTGCTGCTTCAAGTCCTTGATGACGGCCGCATCACGGACGGCCAAGGCCGCACCGTGGATTTCAGAAACACAGTGCTGATCATGACTTCTAACATCGGTTCGCAGTTCATCCTTCACGAGGAAAACGCCGAGCAGCGCGAAGCGAAAGTCACCGAAGCGCTGCGTGGCCATTTCCGCCCCGAGTTCCTCAACCGCATTGATGAAATCATCATCTTCGACCGCCTCAAGCGCGAGGAGATCACCACCATCGTCGATCTCCAGCTCACCCGCGTCCGCCAGCGCCTCGCCAAGCAGGGCCTCGGCCTTGCCCTCTCGGAAGCCGCCAAGGAACACATCGGCAGCCAAGGTTATGATCCGATTTACGGCGCACGTCCGCTGAAGCGGGTGATCCAGCATCTATTGCTAGACCCGCTGAGTCTCGACGTGCTGGAAGGCAGATTCGTCGATGGCGATGTGATCCAGGCGGATGTGGATGGCGGGCACATTGTGTTCAGGAAATAGAGCGGAGTGCGTCTATCCAAGCGCTCATCTCATGGGTCTTCCCCACATCATCGATTACTCCCGGATCAAGCCCGGAGCGCAAAAGTGATTTGTGGACGCAGCCAGCGGCTCGGGGCACCAGCTGTCAAACTGCCGCCCGGCCCAGTTGGCAGACGCTGAGCTCCCGCATGTGGACGAGCGCCTTTTTCAGGGTTCCCCACCACGTGTCCGTGCGGTAGGTCACGCCGTAGGCATCGCACACGGCCCGCACTTCGGGCGCGATTTTCCGCAGGCGATCCGGTGGGAGTTTGGGGAAAAGGTGATGCTCGATCTGGCGGTCAAGCCCGCCACAAAGGATCGAGATGGGCAGGCACACTTCGAAATCGTTCGTCGACTCCACCTGCATCGCATACCACTCTCCCTTGCCCCTTGCGCGGGTGCCTTCGGGGAAGTCCGCGACTTCATCGCCCGTGTGGCCGCAGTAAATCGTCGCCGCACAATAGATGTCGCGCAGGGTTTCCGCCATCCAGTTTCCTAGCAGAACCTTCCAGAACATCGACACTTTCCAGAACATCAATCCGGCGAGCAGCGGGAAGAAGAGGTAGTTCTTGAGATAATATGGCGCGAATTTCCGCAGCGCGGTGAGATGCGCCGCCTTGACGGCTTTCCATGAGCGATCCGTTTCCCCATAGTGTTCGTCGGCGCGCCCGTTTCCGAAATACAGGTCGTTGAGCCCGGTGAAATGCAGGTTCATGAAGAACGTGAAATTCGGTGCGAGAATCGCCAGCAGAAAAGGAAACTGCAAGTGATGGAAAAACTTGTGTGGCGTTTGCTCGGTGAGGCGGGCCGGGCCAAAGTTCATGTCAGGATCCTTGCCCGCCACATTCGTGAAATGGTGATGCTCGACATTGTGCCCGTGCCGCCAGGCCCCCTCATCGATCGGCGCGTCCCAGGAGAATTTCTTCGAGTTGAACCGCCCGCCACCCTCGATATGGTCATACACCCCGTGCAGCACGGTGTGGCCGATCTCGATCGCCTGCAGTTGCTTGTGAATCCACAACGCCCCGACGCCTGCCAGAAAACTGATAGGCTCGACACTGAAATGGATCAACGCTCGCCCGACCACTTCCATCCCGCGTGAAAAGCCGTTCAACCGGCGGACGCGGGTCACATCCCGCGCTCCCAAATCCGCCTCGGCCCGGCTGCGGATTGCATCGATCGCCTCGCCAAAGCGTTTCATCCGTTCCGTGTGGGAGAGATGCGAAAATTCGCTTGGAGCGGCAGCGATAGGCATGAATGGAGTCATTGAGCAGGGATTAACACCCATGAGATTGGGTGAGCAGAATGGGAGGCATGGAGATGGGAAAATGAGGCGGATCGTCGGCGCGGGCGGAGACTTTCAGGCATCGCTTAGGGAGGCAATGCCGAAGATGTGCCAAGAGATCAGATAAGAGGGGCGAAATCGCTGGCTTTCAGTGCCCGGTTTGAGGGACGGGAGAGAAGTGGAGCGAGACCGGCTGCACCGGCGGGGAGATAGACCCAAGGAGCGGCGGAATCCGTCCGCCGTGCCCATGGAACGCCAATGTGATGAGCAACGCGCTTTCCATTGTCCTCCCATTGACCGGGCGATCGGATATCGCCCCTCCTTGCCAAGAGCGCGCTCAGCAGGCACACCGTACAACCCGCCGCCAATACCGTAAAACCAAGGAGCGGCGGAATCCGTCCGCCGTGCCCATGGAAAGCCAATGAGGTGAAGAAACCGCTTTCCATTGTCCTCCCATGGACTGGGCGATCGGATACCGCCCCTCCTTGCCAAGAGGGCGCTCAGCAAGCCCACCGAACAACCCGCCGCCAATACCGTAAAACCAAGGAGCGGCGGAATCCGTCCGCCGTGCCCATGGAACGCCAATGAGGTGAGGAAACCGCTTTCCATTGGCCTCCCATGGACCGGGCGATCGGATATCGCCCCTCCTTGCCAAGAGCGTGCCCAACAGGCCCACCCTCAACCCGCCGCCAATGCCGTAAAACCAAGGAGCGGCGGAATCCGTCCGCCGTGCCCATGGAAAGCCAATGAGGTGAGGAAACCGCTTTCCATTGTCCTCCCATTGACCGGGCGATCGGATATCGCCCCTCCTTGCCAAGAGGGCGCTCGTCAGGCACACCGAACAACCCGCCGCCAATGCCGAAAAGCCAAGGAGCGGCGGAATCCGTCCGCCGTGCCCATGGAACGCCAATGAGGTGAGGAAACCGCTTTCCATTGGTCCTCCCCTGGACCGGGCGATCGGATATCGCCCCTCCTTGCCAAGAGGGCGCTCGTCAGGCACACCCAAAAACCACCATCCCTCGCGCTTTCTCATGGCCGCCCACGGCCCACCGTCCTTACTCTCCGGCGCGTCCATGCAACACTTCCCTGAAATCCAGCTCACCTTTCAAGAAGCCCGTGTTCTCGGTTGCTTGTTGGAAAAGGAAATCCTCACTCCCGGTAGCTACCCGCTCACCCACAACTCGCTTCTCATCGCCTGCAACCAGACCTCCAGCCGGGATCCCATCACCCACTTCACCGGTGAGGAAATTTCGGAAGCCCTTCGCGGACTCTCGGAGAAATACCTCGTCGAAAAGACCCTCGGCGGCCGCGCCCCGAAGTTCGAACACTGCCTTCAGGACGTGCTGAGCATGCAGCCAAGCGAGCGCGCCGTCCTGACCATCCTGCTGCTGCGCGGACCCCAGAGCGCCGGCGAAATCCGCCAGCGCACCGATCGCCTGCACACCTTTTCCTCCCTGGACGAAGTGGAGGAGACGCTTACCTGGTTCATCGAATACCCGCACGGCCCGCTCGTCAGGCGGATTCCGGTCGGCGAAGGCCGCCGGGTCGAGAGCTTCGCCCACCTCCTGTCACCCGCCGCCGCGGACAGCTCCTCCGTCCCCGGTGCCCCTCCCGCAACCTCAGACGCCCCTGCGGAAAACGATTGGCGCGCCACCATCGAAGCGCGACTCGCAAGCCTCGAATCTGAAATCGCCGAGCTCAAAGCCGGGCAGACGCGCGATTCATCGATGTGAAAAGCCTTGAGCACTGACCCTGTCATATTACCCATGAACCCCCAGCCATCAAAAAACGGAAAGCGGCACAACTGGACCCGTCGGCAAATCGCCATGCTCGGAACGATTTCAGATGCCGCTCTCTCCAGAAAACTCGGCTTATGTATCGGCACCGTTTTCGAAAAGCGCCAAAAACTCGGCATCCCCGCTTCACGTCCTCCCAAGTCCATCAATTGGACGCCTGACGTAATCGCCTTGCTAGGCAAGATTCCCGACGGCGAAGTCGCCGGAATCTATGGCATGAACATCCTCTCAGTTCAGAAAAAGCGGGTCGCCCGCGGCATCCGATGCTACGCCCGCAAATCCAAGACCTGGCACTACTGGACTAAAAAGGAAATCGCCCTCCTCGGAAAGATGCCGGACGGCGATGTCGCCCTCAGAACCGGAATCAACAAAGCCTCCGTCTATTGGAAACGCTGCAAACTCGAAATCCCATCCTTCACCCAGAAGCGCCCGAAAAAACTTCTCACCGACTGGACCCGCAAGGAGATCGCCGTCCTTGGCAAAATGACCGACGCCGCAGCCGCAGCCTCCCTCGACCTTGCGCACTCAGCCGTCCGCCTGAAACGCATTTCCCTCGGCATCCCACCCTTCGGCCGATCCTCTCCCAATTGAAAACCAAAAACTCGTCCGGCGAAGCCTCGCGAAGACGGATCGTCAATGGTGATTCATCAAGTGATTCCCTCTCCCCGTCGCCGTGCTGGAGGATTTACACCGGCGATAAATTGCAAGCCGGAGTATTCTATCCTCATTCATTCAAATGCTTGTTAGTCGGCACTGACCCTTCGGAGCGGCTGTTTTGTCAAGAGTTGCAGCTGGCTCCATTTTCCCTTCGGTCCGCCACTTTGATCGCTTTCCGTTCAGGATTTTCCACGGAAGCCGCCCAAGAAATAGACGATGAGGCAGATCAAGAGAACCAAGCCAAGGCCTCCTCCTCCGATTGCGGGGCCACCGAAGTAAAAGCCGCCACCGCCAAACAAAAGAAGAAGAATAAGAATTAGTAACAGGGGATTCATGAATGGAACCTAGCGTTTCGCCGCAATCGCTTCAATGGGGTCTATCCCTACCTGCGGGCTCAGTCTCCGTCGCTTGCCACGCGCCATGACGTGGTAGTAAGAACCGGAAAATTCGAGGCTCAGGCTCCGGAGCATGCTGGATGACGAGGGAAGGGGTGAATTCTGTCAAGATTTGTTCACTGAGCCCATTTCCCGGCGATTTACCTCAGCAAAGCCCGGGGCGACGACGGGAAGCCTCGCGAAAACGGATCGTCAATGGTGATTCATCAAGTGATTTCCTCTCCCCGTCGCCGTGCTGGAGGCTTTGCACCGGTGATGAATTGTGAATCGGAGTATTCTGTCCGCATTCATTCAAATGCTTGTTAGTCGGGGCTGACCCCTTCGACGCCCCCTTCGATGTTACGATGCGAGGACTGACCCCATCCATGCGGAAAACGATTGGCGCGCCGCCATCGAGGCGCGACTCGCCAACCTTGAATCCGAGATCGCCGAGCTCAAAGCAGGGCAGACGCCGTAGGGGAAATCGCATGAAGATCCGGGCTGTTCACCTTCCGGCGATCGGGCGAGCAGGTGCTCAAACAGGGAGAGGGGAAAAGAAGCTTGTCAAGATTTGCACACTGACGCCATTTTCCGGCTTCAATGCGTGTTTGTCGGGACTGCCCCCGGCTGATGAGAGCCTTATTCATTCATCACTGCTTAACCGATTGGTTGCAGTATGGATGAACGATCTGACAATTTATAGCCTTTCCCTTACCTGCTTCTCTAACTGGAGTAATGTGATCGTAGGAACTAGATTTAGATGGGTCCAAATACCCGCTGCAAATAGGGCACTTTAGTGTGTTTTTGAGAGAGGTTGTGATAAAAGTTTGGCTCTTGGTGTCATCGCTAAATTTTGAGCTTTCTGAGACTGCATTGCCATGCACGATTTTTCCCTCTAATCCACTAATTTCGACCAGTTTGGATTCGTTGATCTTACCGTTTTTGTGGAAGAGGATTTTTTTCCGTTAAAACGTTAAAATAGATTGGTGCTGGTTGATCGGGCGATGTTCCGACATCGCCTGTTTGAACAAAC
>JAYWDF010000117.1:0-2475 GCA_043779985.1 Akkermansiaceae bacterium
CCAGATCCAGCTGGGCACCGGGATAGCCGCCGCTATTCTTGATCCGGAAGTCGCCGCCATCGGCGTCGCTCACGACGTAGATCCGGCCCGTGAACGCCGCCCAATTCCCCGTGAGATCGGTGCGGATGAAAGGCGTGTAAAAGGTGAAATCGCCACCGCCGGTGAGCGCACCCGAGAGCGTGCTGCGACCGTCGGCATTGAGCCGTCCGGAGGAACCTGTTGGAACATTGAGCGACCAGGCGCTCACCGGGGAGTTGGCGTCACCCGTGCTGTTAGTCATCGAAAGGGTGCCGCCGTTCAAGGTGACAAGCCCGGAGCCGAGACCGGAAACGTTCACGCTGTCTGAAGCAAGTGTGACCGTGCCGCCGTTGATGAAGGTGCCGCCGGAATAGGTGTTGGATGCGGCGAGAATGAGGGTGCCCGCGCCGGTTTTTGTCAGGCTACCGGTGCCGATGAGCGCCCCGGAGATTTGCAACGAGGTGGACGCGGTGGGTATTGAAAGTGAGCCACCGGCCGAGCCCAGCGTGAAAGATCGATTTGTGTTAGTCTGGAGCCCGATGATGCTGAGGGTCCCGCCATTAAGGACGAGGTTGGAGGCGGCAGTCCCCGCCGCGCCGATGGAACTGGAGTTACCGCCGTCATCGAGATTGTCCACTTCAAGAATACCCCCGTTGATGGTGGTGGGTCCGGTATAGGTGTTCGTGTTGGAAAGGGTCAGGGTGCCGACTCCGGATTTCGTCAGTCCCCCGCTGCCAGATATGGCGCCGGTGCCGCTGAATGAATAATTGCCGGAGGAACTCACAACCACCCCGGCCACGGGAAGCGAGGCGGTGACATCTACCGCAGGATTGGCAATTCCAGTGTCGTTGAAGGTCACGGTGTCTCCGGAGACAAAAGTGTCAGGGGTTCCGGAGCGCGACCAGTTGACCGTGGCGGCGAGATTCCAGGCATTCGCATTGTTTCCTCCGACCCAGGTAAGACTGGCGGGTGCGCGAGTGACAGGTATAGTTAGAGTGATCGCTCCCGAGCCGACGGCGAGGGTGTATGGCGTGCCATCCGGCACGGTGACGGCCAAATTCGAGACCGAACCGGTGAGTGTCCCGCCATAGGTGAGGAGCGTGTAGGTGCCGGGAAGAAGCTGCGATTTGAGCGCTTTGATATCGATGGCGACCGTGCCTGACAGGTTGAGATTTCCGGCTACGGTGATCCGGTCATTGGCCTTCGTCATGCCGGTGGGATCGTCGGATAGATCGAGCGCGATGACCGAGCCATCCAATGCAGTGAGGCTTGCACCAAGGGCGAGGGTGGCGGTATTGCCCATGCCTGAGCCAGGTGAGATTGCGCCGCGGTATTGGAGCGAGACAGCCTGTGAAATGGTACCTGAGCCGGCAAGCCGCCCGCCGGTTTCTCCCATCGCCAGCGAACCGCCCCAGGTGCCGCCCCAGACGGTAACCGGACTCGCCGAGAGCTGGCCGTTCACGACCAACGCGCCGTCCCAAATGGTGGTCGCGCCGGTGTAGGGATGAGTTCCGGTGAGAGTGGTTTTTCCCGCTCCGGATTTCGACAGCGACATGCCTCCCGCCAAGCTGCCCGCGCTGCCATTGAGCGTGTAATCCTGAGGATTGAAAAAGGAAACCGCGCCAGGAGTGAGGCTGCCAGTGAGCGCGATGGACGTGGCGTTGGATCCAGAAATATCAAACAACACGGTATCTCCCGAAGTATAGGTGGATGAAGCGCCCGATCCATTCTTCCACGACGACGAAATTCCGACATCCCACGCCGCCCCGCTTGCCCATGTTAGCGTGGCGGAAATCATCGGTGGTGGCGGAACCGCCGCCGACATCCCGTAGCCGAGATAGTAGTCCACATAGCTCGCCTGGACGTAGCCCTTCGTCGTCGCCTGGCAACGATACTGCGGGTTGTGCATCAAGGTATACAGACGGTTCGTCGCCGCGCTGGTGGTCGTGTAAATGCGGAGCTCGGAATAGTCAGAGGCGACAAGGACGATTTCCTCCCGCCAGTCGCCGAGGATGTCGCCCCAGAAGGCCGGCCGCCCGCCATAGGCCTGGTGGGTGCTATAGGCTCCATTGTCATTGTAGATGCTGAACACACGGTCCGTGCCACCGGTGCCGGGGTTGAACTTGTTAACTACCGGGTTCAACGCGCCAGAACCTGCGCCATCAATGAACTCGCGCCCCAGATCGCCGTCCCACCAAAGTCCTTCCGGAGCCCAGACGCTATTGGCATAAATCTGCGCTCCCTTCGCATTGAAAATCCCCGCCTGAGTACTGTACATCTCGTAGCCTTTGTTAGCCGACGTGATGTCCAAAGCGATTCCCCGACCGACATCGACAAGTCCGTTCGAATACCATTTCTTCATCATGACGCCCGTGCGCGAATCATAGAACGCTGTCGCCAGCATGGTGGGATTGAGCTGCTGGATCGCATACGTTTCCAAGCCGGGGCGATCCGGGT
>JAYWDF010000118.1:0-7295 GCA_043779985.1 Akkermansiaceae bacterium
CCAGTTCAGGAAGCATTTTCCCCGCCAAGGTACTCGAGTCGGCGCTGTCGAGCGGATCATCATTGAGGTAAACCTGTCCGTCATCCTCGATGCGGATGGCGATCTCGTCGGGTAAGGGCGTGTCAGTTAGCGAAGCAACCGTGCCGGGCAGCTTGGTGTTGTGCGCATTTTCCACCTGGACAGCTCCCGCCATCACCATGAAATAAAGCATGATGACGAAGACCACGTCGATCATAGGTGCGATCTGGAAGCCGAGGTTCACCTCTGCGGATTCCTTGCGTTTGCTGCGGCGGCTCATGAGTTGTTATTTGTTGGAGGCTGCGAACGAGATATCAGCGATGCCGCCTTCACCCACGAGGTTCATGACCTTTTGAATTTCAATGGCTGGCAGCAAGCGATCGCCGCGCAGGACCACCCGGAGTTTGTCGTCCTTGGCCCGACGGTCCTTCAGGTAGGGAATGAGTTCGCCGATGCTCGGGTATTCCCGGTCATCCACGAGAAGGAGCGATTTGTTCTCCTTGGCGTTCCAGCGCAGGTTGACAGCGATTTCGTGCTTGGCCATTTCAGGGTCGCGCTTTTTGGCGTTGGCTGAAACCGGGAGCTTGATCTCTTTGTCCACTTTCAAAACCTCGGCAGAGGTGATGCACATGAAGAAGATGAGCAGCACCAGCAGCACATCGACCATCGGAGCAATCTGGAACTCAGGTTCCCCCTTTTCTCCTCCTCCTCCGCCGCCGGCCATGGTTTTTGAGTGTTAGTGTTGGATTTAATTTGATGAGTGACTCAAACGCCCTGCGGCGCTTCGAGCCAGTTTGGAAGTGCCGCGAAGGTCTCTTCCTGACCGACGTCCGCATCCTTCAGATAATCATAAGGTGCATTGCGGAAAAGTCCTTCGGTTTCTTCCTCCAGGTGGTGGATGGCGGACTGCAGTTTGTTCCGCAGGAAATAGAAGCCCATGAAGGCGGGAATGGCGATGAACAGACCCGATGCGGTGGCAATGAGAACCTCACCGATGTGACCGGCGAGGGCCGTCGGATCGCCGATGCCGGCGGTGCCAAGGCTGGCGAAAGCGCCGCGCATCCCGGAGACCGTGCCGAGCAGCCCGACCATCGGCGTGCAAACCCCGATGACGGAAAGGTAGTTGATCCGGGTCTGGAGCATGGAATTGACTTTATCAACCTCTGCAACCAGCGCCTCCTCGGTCGCCTCCTTACCGTAGCCGATCGACGAGAGAGCGGCCCGGACGACATTGGCGTAGGGGCTGTTGAGAGCTTTCATGGCTTGGTAAGCGCCAATGTAGTCACCGGCCAGGAAGGCCTGCTTCGCGATCGAGACGTCCTTTTCGGGGATCATCTTCTTATTATTGGTGCGCATCCAGATGTCGATGATGAGCCAGACGGTGGCGATCGAGAATCCGCCGATCGGCCACATGCACCAGCCGCCTTGCGCGAGCACTTGGATGAAGGTTTGTTTCTTCACACCCGCTTCCGCGCCGAAGGCAGTCATGGGGAGAAGCAGGAGAGCTGCGTAAGTAGCCTTTTGGATCATGTTTTTCATGGCGTGGATAATGAGAGGTTGTGTGTGGGCAGGTTGGTCAGGTTATTTGAGGCTTTCAAGACGCTTGTTGGCTTCGACCGCCACCAAGGTGCCGGTCGATTGGCGGACAGAGGAGTTAAGGAGAGCGATGGCTTCTTCGCGGCGGCCAAGGCCGACGAGAATTTCAGAAGCATTGAGCTCGGCCACGCTATTGAGGATCATGCTGCCGGACGGGAACAGGCAGGGCACCATGAGATAGGCTTCGAGAATATCGGATTCCTGTTTGAGGGCTTTCGCAGGATCCGCTTCGCGCTTTGCTCCTTTGAGGGTGTTCGCTCGATAAAATGAGGCATAAGCACAGACGTCTGCGGGTAAATTGTCCGTGGTCAGGTCGCGGAAGGCGACGTCGCGATCACTCACCTTCGTCGATCCGGGCATCATCAGAACCTTGCCGAGGGAGACAAAGGGATCGATTCCCTGCTCAAGGGTGGCGTCGGAGATTTCCTTGCCGATGTCATTGCATTTCGCGGTATTGGTATTCAACGCATAGGCGACGAGAGCGGCCCGCGCGGCTTCGAGCCAGAAATTACCAGGGATCTTCGAGGTGATGCGTTGCGCGGCGACGATGGGCTCGAGCAGCTTCAAAGCTTCATCCGGTTTGCCCATTAACAATAAGGCGATTCCCGGATTAAGCTCGGCGGGCTTGTCGCCATAAATGTGATCCGCCGCCGTCAGCGGGAAGGACTGTCCGGGCGCAAAGCCCTCTGCTGCGCCGGTGATCACCAGCTTGTCACCTTGCAGCGCCACGGCGGAAAGGAGCACCGCCCGACCGTTCTGGAAGACAATCCGAACCGGTTCAACGGCATGAGCCAAGGACAGCGGCAGGGCGACGGATGCGCATGCCAACAAAGCCGTCCGAAAAGTGTGCGATGGAAACATCATGGGTTGGAAAATTTACTTGGCGATCTCAGCGGCCTTCTTGGCACGCGCGGTGTTCTTGAGCTTCGGGTTCTCCGCAAGAGCCTTGATCGTCTCATCGGCAAGGCTCGTGTTCCCAAGGTCGTTGGCGGTCTCATATGCCCGCCAGTAAGCTTCGGCACAAACGTCCGGAAAGCTCTGATAGGCGACGTAAATGCGTTGATAGGTGCCGTGGGCTTTCTTGAGTAATTCAAGTTTCTCGTCCGTCCCTGCGGCTTTCTTCGCCTGCTTCCGATAGATGTCGCCCATCAGCAGCAGAGCCTTGCCGGCCGACTCGCCGCGGAAGGTCTTGTCGCCCACCGTGTCGAGCGCGAGCTTCATCGCCGGTTCATATTGACCGAGTTCGATCATGGCTTCCAGTTTGCCAAGCGTCGTTTCCTTGAAACGGGACATGCCCGGGTTGTTTTCCAAGGCAGTGTCGAAAATCTTCAACGCTTCGTCCGGTTGCTTGCGTGCCAGGGCGATGTAGCCGAGGCCGACGGGCCCGGCATCCGCAAACATCCCGTCCTTGTAGCGGTCGATGAGTCGCTTGAACATCGCCGTCGCTTCATCGAGGTTGCCGAGCTTGAGAAGGATGTCTCCGGAGGTGGCCAGCAGCGCCGGGCTGAGGACGGACGGATCCTTGGAATTGATCGTCGCGATGCCCTTCAGATAGAGATCCGAGCGATCCGCGCGCCGCAAGAGCTGGGCGAGTCGGGCACGGGCATAATAGAGTCGGGCGTTGGTCGTCGCATTTTCTTGGCCGGCGATCGCCCGGTTGAGGATGTCTACAAGCTGCTTGTCCACGGCATCCACATCGATCTCGGATGGTTTTTTGCGCGGGACGAGGGTTTTCACCAATTCGTCGATGAGGAACTCGACCTGCTCGGCCGTGGGGTTCGCCACGCGAGACTTGAGAGCGTTTGCGAGCATTTCGGCAGCCTCGACACCCTTGCCTTCACGGGTTTTCATTTTCGCTACCCAGGAGGCGGAAAGCAGTGCCAACGAGCTATCCGGCTTGCGTTGAAGAAACTCGCTGTGGAGCGCGGCGATGCCGGTCCAGTCCTTCTTGCCCTGGAGGAGAGTGGTGGAAGAATCCAGTGCATACTGGATCACATCATCCGGACTGTCGGACCAGACGGCTTTCTTGTAGGCTTCCAAGGCGAGCTTCTCAAACTTCGCCAACTCGTCGGGCTTGTCCGAGGTCTTCTTTTTATAGGTATCTGCGATCAAACAGAGCATCGAGCCTGCGGCGGAATCGTCAGGGTGCTGCTGAAGGAAGTTACTGAGATCCTTGATGATCTTATTGGACTGATCGACATCCTTGTCGTTGAAATCGATAAATGCGAGCCGATAGCGCATGTCACCGGCATAGCGACCGTCAGGGAAGCGGGTAAGGTATTCTTTGCAAGTGGCGAGCGTCTTCTTGTAGTCGTTCGTTAGGAAGTTCGACATCGCCACATAATAGAGGGCGTTTTCGAGCAGCGGGCTGTTCGGGAAATCCTTGAGGAACTTGGTGAAGATCGGGGTGGATTCTTTGAAATTCGCATCCTGGAAGAGCGCCAACCCTTGGAAGAAGGTGTAGCGGTCGAGACTCTCGGACTTGGGGAACTTCGTTTCGAGACTGCGGTAGAATTTACCCACTTCCGGCCAGTTTCCGCTTTGCACGAGCACCTCCCCGGCGAGGGTGCCGACTTGCTCAGCGTTCTCCGCGTCAGGGTATTTCCGCAGATAGGCCTCGCAGAGGACTTTGATCTCCGGGATATTCTTGAGCTTGTTGAGAATGACAATCTCGGCATAAGCCGCGGCTTTCGCATCGGGCGACGACGCATACTTGGTGCGAATCGTGCGGAAACACACCAGCGCTTCCTCGTGGCGGTCGAGGTAGTAGAGGCAGCGTCCGCGCCGCATCACAAGGGCCGCGTCAAGGTCGGCTTTTTCATCCACCGCGAGCAGCGCTTTCACCGCGAGTTCGATGGCAGGCTTGAGATTATTGAGCAATTCCGACGCATTCGAGCGCTGCCCGAGCGGCTTGGTCTTCTCTAACTCAACGCGGGTTTCCAGGATTTTCTGGTCCTTGCGTTGCGACTCCAAGGCGGCCTTCTGGGTCTCGATGATCTGGTTGCGTGGCGGAACCGAGCGATAGATCGCCAGCGCGGCCTCGTACGCCTGCGAGCCTACCAGCTCGTCACCGCGCACGATGACCTGGTTGGCATACCAAGCGATGGCATCGCGAACTCCCGATTGATTGCTCAATCGGTCGAGATAATTGATCAGGTCTTCGAGTTTGCCCGTATCCGCTAGAAGCCCGATGACCTCCACGGCAGCCGTGGTCTGCTGGGGCGAGCGGATGTCCGAACCCATGAGACTCTTGAAAACAACCAGGGCTTCGTCGCGTTTGCCCAAATCCGTGTAAACTTGTCCGAGCCAGAGACCGGCTTCCGAACGAAATTTAGGATCCTGGGCGGCTAGCTTGAGCGCATCGATGGCGCGCAGCTTCTTCTCGGGGGTGCCCTGGTCGATGCACGCCCGGCCGACGCCCAGGTAACTCCGGCTGGCATACTCGCCCTTCGGAAAGCGCTTCAAGCACTCGGTGAATGCGGCCTCGGCTTCCGCGGGCTTGCCGCCCAACAGATTTCCAAGACCGATGTTGAAATATAGCAGTTCGAGCGGCGCGTCCTTGTTCGGGCCCAGGGCTTTGAGCAACTCCTCAATCTTGGCAACCGCCGTAGCGTAATCCTTCGCCGCGAAGGCCGTCTCCGCCTCGGTGAAAAGCCGGTTCAATGTTGCTGGCGCCACGGGTGCGGCGGGAACCGCAGGGGCAGCTGGCGGGGTCTGCGCATCCACGCGGGAGGCGGTGTTGACACCTAAGAAAGAGCACGCGAAAAGCGCGAAGATCGGCGCGGTGATTTTTTGGGGTTTTCGCAGCATACTTACGTGTGCAAGAAGGAACCGACCGCATTCCCGGTGTCAAGCGAGATTGTGGATATTACCCAATCACGGCTTGCGAAACGCACGCTCAAGCCGATGATCTTAAGCAGTCGCTCCCGTCAGGTAACTGGAGGCCCGGGAGCTCCGACGACCCGGGCGTAACCAGATCTCTGCGAGCCGGCGTGCACCATCCCCCATGTCCACACCCGATTTCAAAGCCAAGCTCCGCGAGGTGCCCCACCTACCCGGGGTCTATCTCATGAAGGACCGTCTCGGCTCGATCATCTATGTCGGCAAGGCCCGTGACCTGAAGCGCCGCGTTTCCTCCTATTTCATGGCGTCTCAAAAGATGCGCTCCAACGTGAAAACCCGGGCTTTGATCGATTCCATCCACGACTTCGAGTTCCACACCGTCCGCAACGAGGAGGAATCCTTGCTGCTGGAAGGCAAGCTCATCAAGGACTACCGGCCCCGCTACAATGTTGCCTTCCGCGATGACAAGCGCTTCCTCCTCGCGAAAATCCGGCTCGCCGATCCTTGGCCCCGCTTCCAGACCACCCGGATGAAGAAGGAGGACGGCTCGCGCTACTTCGGCCCGTTTCCCCACTCCAGCGCCCTGCACAGCACCCTCGAGTGGCTCAACCGCAGCCTCGGCCTGCGCGTCTGCCGCCCCGTCAATCCCGGCGAGGCCGACTACAAACACTGCAATGCCGACATCATCCGGAACTGCTCAGCCCCTTGCATCGGCCGGATCACCCGTGAAGCCTACTTCGAGAAAATCGAGGAAGCCTGCCGCATCCTTGAGGGAAAGGGCAAACGCGAGGTCTTCGATACCCTGCGTGCCGACATGAGCACCGCCGCTGAAGTGCTGGATTTCGAGAAGGCAGCCTCACTCCGCGACATCCTCCAGAACTTGGAAAAAACCCTCAGCCCCACCCGCCAGTTCGCCCGCGGCCGCGGCGTCCAGACGACGGTAAAACCCACCGAAGATCTCGCGGAACTCGGCGAAGAGCTCCATCTAGCAGGACCACCGCGGGTGATGGAATGCTTCGATATTTCCAACGTCTCCTCGAACCACATCGTCGCCTCCATGGTCCGCTTCACCGATGGCAAGCCGGACAACCAGAACTACCGCCGCTACCGCATCCGTACCGTCGAGGGGCAGGACGACTTCGCCTCCATGGCCGAGGTCATCCGCCGCCGCTACTCGCGAATTCTGATGGAAAACGGCGCCGCCAACCCCGATGCCGAATTCTCGCAGGAAAATCTAATCGACGCCCAGCGCCGCCTCGCCCGCGAAGGCAAAGCGAAAATCGTCCTGCCGGACCTCGTCATCGTCGATGGCGGCAAAGGCCAGCTCGGCATGGCGGTTAGAGAGCTCAACGCCCTCGGCCTTCACGACCTGCCCGTCATCGGCCTCGCCAAACAACACGAGGAGGTTTTCATTCCCGGTCGCAGCGAATCCATCCGCATCCCACACGACCGCGGCGCGCTCAAGCTCCTCCAGCGCATCCGCGACGAGGCCCACCGCTTCGCCAACGGCTACAACGCCCTGCTCTACCGCCGCCGGATGAAGGAGAGCCTGCTAGACGACTGCCCCGGCATGTCCGCGACCAAGAAGCGGCTGCTGCTGGAGAAATTCGGCAGCGTCGCGCGGGTGAAAAAGGCTTCCGCGGAGGACATTGCAAGCCTCCCCGGGATTTCCCTCAAAATGGCGACGACCCTGCTCGAGTTTCTCCAGCGGGAGAACTGAAAGGGCCCGGCCGACTCAAGCAGGGCCCCTACACTAGGGAGAGACATTGTTCGAGGTAGGTTTCGTCTTGGGCGGCGCGGAGTTGTTTTTTCGGAAGGCTGCTGGGGCGCTTTCGCTT
>JAYWDF010000119.1:0-2474 GCA_043779985.1 Akkermansiaceae bacterium
GCTTGCCCGGATTTTCGAATTTCGGCAACGCCAGGCGCGCCAGAAACCACGCCGCGATCAGCCCGACCCACCAGGTTGCTAGAAATCCAATCTCGGCGACAAGGACCCTTGCGGGAAATCCGAAATCCGCGCTGCGAAACTGGTCGAATTTCATCCGCGTGAAGTACTCGGGCGAGAGCGTGTAGGTGATTTCGTCATGGAGTATGCCGAACACCCCCGCGATCAAGACACCCGCTAACGAAAGCCATGCTGCGTGGCGCAGTAGCGGCCAATCGGCCGCAGGAATGAGCCAGGCCCTCACGCGTGGCGCGCGGTGAAGAAGATTTCCATACGGTGGTGGAGATCGTCGTAAAAGCGCCGCTTGATGGCCTCGAACGCCGCGCGCTTGTCGCTTTCCGCCACGCCGATGCTCTGCTCTTCGAGTTTCATTTTCTCAGCGAAGGATTTCTCCATCTCCACAAGGGAGTCCAGGAACTCGCGCGCGGCGCGGGTGTGCTCCACCCCGTCGACAAGGGCGTTTTCCAACCGCGCATTGCGGGTGACAGCGATGAGATTGCCGCTGGAGAGCTGTTCCATGTAGCGGGTGCGGCTCTGGCGGAAGGCGCGGTGCTCGGTGTCGAAGGTGATTTCATCGCGGTCGACCAGCGAATCGTAGGGGCCGGGCTTGGTGAAGAACTTCACGATCAGCGGGATGGTATCGACTAACATGAAGAGCAGGGTGAGGACGATATAGGTGTAAAATGCGAACTGCCCGCCTTGGTTTCCCGCCTTGAAGAGCGCATGGAGCGCAAGCGTCTGAGTGAGGATGTCACGCCGGGGCTCGGCGCGCAGGGCGGCAAGCCGGTTTGCCTCCTCGGTGGCGACGGCGGAAAGCTCGCCTTGGACCCGGGTGAGCTCGGCGAGGCGGGTGTCGATCTGCTGCTTGATCGTCTCACGGAGGGAATTCTGTTGGGTGACGAACTGACCCGCCTGGTCGCTCTCCACCTTCTGTTTGAGCCCGGCGACGCGCTCGGCTTCGGCTTTATTGGTCGCGTTGATCTCGGCGAGCTTGGTCTCGAAAAGCTGGATCGCAGCAGCCTCGGCTTGGCGGGACTGGGTCTGCAGGGTGGCTTTTTCCGCAGTAAGGTGTTCGAGCAGTGCACCGAGGCGCTTGGACTCCTCGCGGCGCGGTTCGAGTTGGTCAGAACGGATCGAGCGGGCGCGCGGGCCTTCACCGCGCATGCCGGAGCGCTGGCCGTTGAGCTCACGCTCAAACTCGGCCTGCCAGAATCCGAGTTCGGTCTGGAGCTTGGCGTATGAGGGCGAGAATTCGGCGGATTGCTTTTCAATGAGACCGAGGCGGTCGCTGAAGGGCGCGGTGCCCTCGTCGATCGCGGCCTTGAGTTCCTTCTGCTGCGCCGCGCTCAGCCCGGGGATGGCAGACTTCGCATCCTCGGTTTCCTGAAGGATGAATCGTGCCTGGAAGGACTCGTTCCACTTGGTGCGTTGCTCGGCGAGAGCAGCCTCAAGGACGGTGACCTGCCCTCGAACCTTTTCCTTCTCGCGCTCGAATCCGGTGCGCACGACTTCGATTTCCGCCGCGCGGTCCTTTTCAATCACCGAGGAAACGGTGTCTCGGAAGAGCAGCAAGACCAAGGGGTGGGCGATGGTGATGCCCATGAGAATCGCCACGACCAAGCGCAGGGAAAACTGCGAAAGCTTCCGGATCATAGACATGTAAGGCCGGTAGCTGGCGAGCAACGCGCGGTCGATCGTGAGAATGATGAAGGCCCAGACCGCCGCGACGGGATAGATCACGCGGGCGTTGTCGGTGAGCGTCGAGAGCGCGTAGGCGCAGGCGATGAAGGCGAAGGCGCAGGGAACCAAAACGGTAGCACCGAAAGCGACGTATTTCCGCTGCTCCCAAGCGGGGCATTGTTCCAGAGTCTCGGTGCCGGCGCCGGAGAGCCAGAAAAACGCGCGTTTGATGGAGTGCATGGGTGGGGAGTTTCCAAGTGCCAAACGGGCGTTCTCTGAGGAAATAGCTGACCTCCTCCTCAAACGACCAGTTCAAGATTGGAAATTACTGGCGAAAACCCGGTCTCATTTCAACGCTGCACGAATTATTTTTCGAATTCCTTCCTAAAGGGGAAGCCGCGCCAAATTCCCGATGAAATCGAGGCCTTTCGCAACAGGGTGCCGACGAATCGTTCAATATTCCCCCGCTATGGCCGATTTTGGGACCACCTGGCCGAATCTGGGTCTATCAAATGTCTTGCAGTTCCAAATACTACGGATAAGCATACGTCTATCACAAGTTGATAGGTTGTCCGTGCAGATTGACAACCACGCCAAAAATTCCAGATTCACCAAGTAAATCGACCTCCTGACCCTACTCTAGAGCCTGTCCCAGAAATCCGTCTTTTTGAAAACTGTCATTGCACATGTTCAAACGATTGCTTTTCAAGATGAGGATTGATGCATGGGCGGAGTTG
>JAYWDF010000120.1:0-2474 GCA_043779985.1 Akkermansiaceae bacterium
CCAGCCGGATCAAGCCCGCGCATGCTCAATCTCAGCCATCCATCGGAAACTGTCCGAAATGATTTCCATGCCCCGCTCCAGATCCATCTCCTCCATCCGCGCCATCATCCCGTCCGCGGGGGCCGTCATGACAAAAGGTCTGTTCCACTTTTGAAGTGTCCTCATCACCGACTCCGACCTCAAGATCTACCGCCGCCTCGGCCGGCGGGTGATCCCCTCGCGAATGGCTTGGGATTTCCGGCTTGGCTCCTCCCGCCCTCCGCCGTATCTCTCCACCATGAAAGCGAAGGTCACCTACTGGCGCGAGTCCGCTGGCAAGTATCTCGGCTATCTGAACGACTACCCGGATCACTGGACCCAGGGCGAGGATTTGGACGACCTCAAAACACACCTCCGCGATCTCTTCGAACTTTTTGGCAAGGAATGCATCCCCGGTATCCGGAAAGAGGAGGAACTCGAAATCGCGTGAAAAGGCGTGACCTCGTGGCGGAACTGGAGAAAGCCGGCTGCCAGTTGTTGCGGCACGGCTCCAGCCACGACATCTACCACAATCCAGAAACGGACGATCCCAGCCGGTTCCCCGCCACCGCGAAATCAACGAGATTCTCGCAAAGAAGATTCTCAAGGATTTGACCAAACAGCCGGAATGACACGCCGCGCCCAGGGTTCAACCCCATCCCCATCATCTCACTGCCATGACACTCACCTCTGAACGGAACCAAAAAGTCAAAGCGATCCTCTTCCGCTAACTTGGCCCCGTGGACTACGCCCGGTTATTCCAGCAATACGAAGAAGGATTCGGCAACTACACCGCTGACCGTCATCAATGGCTCGGTGAGGAAAGCGCCCGGACCCTGCATGAACAGGCGACCCAACTTGCTGCCAACGGCGAACTCCCTCGCCCGGCCGGGGCAAACTTATGCGGCTCCCCGGATTGAAATCGAGGTCCGAAATCCAAGGAATGTTGAAATGCGAAACCTGACCCCATTTATTTCTAGCCGACCCGCAGGACCAGCAGCTCACGTGATCAGCCGCCAGCGGGATGTTTGGTGGTGCGGAGCGACGATCTTCGGGGAGGCGCTAGAGTGAGTCGGTTGGAGACTTCAGTTTGAACCACAGGCCTAAGACTATAACTAAGATTGTTGCAGCCGCAGATATTAGCCACCAAGGCATACCAGATGAAGTTCGTTTGGAGGATTGGTCTTCGCTTGGAACAGGAATTCGTTTTTCTTGGCGAACCGCTGGTCCTTCGGTGGCCTTGTCTCCCTTAAGCTCGTGGGGACTTGCTGTTTTTTCACCCAGATTCTCGCAACCTGGGTAGTTTGCTCTAAGCCATTTGACGAGGATTGAGATTTTATCGGGGTAAGGCAGTTTTTCGTCAGGCGGAGTAAAGCCAGCGTTCAACAAATTAAGATTTTTAATAATCATCCGATAAGAATTATAGGAAGCGTCTGATAAATTTTCGAAATGGTATTCACCAACCATTTTCGCTAATGGTTCATGACGGAATAGCATTGGAGCCGTCTCGACTACGAAATCAGCTTTCTGAGTATCCATGAGCTGATTGGCTATTGAAGAGAGAAGATAAAATCGCCTAGCATCAGTTTCTCTCATCATCAGTTCTTTAAGTGACAATGAATCCGTTATAAATAAGGGATCATAATAAAAAATCTGCATCACAACGCCGGCAGTGTTGTATTGGAGGCGTCCGTCATTTCTATCAAATTCAAACATTCTTAGAGCAATTGCTCTGGTTTTTTCTGAATCATTGAGTTGTCCCATCGTATCGAAGATTACTTTTTTACACTCTGGTTCGGTCTTAGCAGCTTTGACTTTACTGGAGCATTGCTTCGCAAGATCGACTAATTGCTGGTCAGAAATAGAATTGGCGAGACATAGCGTTGAACTAATTAGAAATATCGCCGAGAAAAGATTAAAAAGTTTTAAATTCATATATTTGCGGTGATTGATTTCCTGCATTACCTACGCCATTTTGGTTTAATTCCGTCATGATTTGCTCATTAGATTTACCTTCCACAATACCTTGCACAAAAATCTTGGTGGCTTTCTCTACCTTACAAGAGTCTTTGGTATAAATAAAATCCCCGTGTTTAAAGCTCTCGATGTAGTCGCGCCCAGTATTGCAAGCGTTGTAGAAGAATTTCGCATACGCAAGCTTGGGAACATCGGTTGAAGGAGCTTGCACGATGAGTCTTCTTGACCCCTCTGGGTTATCAAAGTGCCATTCGTTATTAAATCCGTTCCCTTGCTTCGTGAATGTGCTTCCGGGGGCTACGCCTTGAAGATTTTTGAAACGTTCAATTCCCAACTCGCTAATCTGATAATTCTGAGGGGCTTCGATAACTTGTCCAGACTCGAGCTTTAGATAAGCCCATCCCTCAGAATGCACTCGATCTATTGCCGCCAGATCCTGCGGATTAGTTGGAAGTGTTGTTCCGTCACCGTTCGTGTAG
>JAYWDF010000121.1:0-7287 GCA_043779985.1 Akkermansiaceae bacterium
AATCCGCCGAACTATGAAAAAAATCGAAGCGATCATCAAACCATTCAAGCTTGAAGAAGTTAAAGAGGCCCTCGCTGAGGTGGGTGTGCAAGGCATGACAGTGACTGAAGTCAAGGGCTTCGGGCGTCAAAAAGGCCATACGGAAATCTATCGGGGTTCCGAGTATACGGTGGATTTCCTGCCGAAAGTCAAAATCGAGATTGTTGTCGACGACGCACAAGCTGATGGCGTAGCCGCGGCGATTGTGAAGAGTGCGAATACGGGCAAGATTGGTGACGGCAAAGTTTTCATCTCCAACGTGGAAGAGGCAATCCGTATCCGCACGGGTGAAACCGGTACGTCCGCTGTGGCCGTGAACTAATTCTGGATTAACGACTTCCCCAATTCAACCGGCCAATGGTTTTCCTCGCGGAGATCATTGGCTTTTTTGTGATTGTCAGCAACCGTATGTGGGGATCATTTGCGGCATGCCGAATTGGAAAACCTTGATCGGGCGCGTGCGCTTCGTCGGGATGTGCGAAGGTGTTTCGTTTCTCCTTTTGTTGGGGGTGGCGATGCCCCTCAAGTACTTTGCGGACATTCCCGAAGCGGTGAAATGGGTAGGCTGGATGCATGGCATTTTATTCATCGCCTATGTGCTCATGATTCTCAATGCGTTGCTTTCCGGGAGCCTGTCATTTGGGAAATCCGCGGTCGCTTTTGGGGCTTCCCTGGTTCCGCTTGGGCCATTTCTAATCGACCGGAAACTTGCCGCTGATGAGGACCGCGAAGTGGGGGCCGAGCGGGGTTCCTAACGCCCTGAATTTTTCCAGTCGCGAAAGGCTGCACCAAGAAAATGGAGCACATCACTCGGAGTCAGTGATTCTTCGGATGTGCAGGGGGCATTCATTGCGATTTCAGCGGAGCGCCCGCAGACCCAGGCGCTGAGTGCGGCGGCCTCCCAAGGGGAGGCGGCATCTACCAAGCGGGCCCCGATCACCCCGGCTAGCAGATCCCCTTGACCTCCGGTGGCCATACCGGGTGTGCCTGTGGCGTTGCACCAGAGGGCTTGGCCCCGGCGGGTGACGATCGTGCGGCAGCCCTTTAGCAGAAGCGTCGCCGAGGTCCGATCGGTAAATCGGCGGGCCGCCTCCTCGCGGGGTAATTCGGACAGATCCGGAGCGAGCTGTGCAAACTCGCCGGGGTGTGGGGTAAGGACGTGTTTCTCGGTGAGGATTTTCAAGTTGCCGGTGCGGGCGATGAGATTCAGGGCATCGGCATCCACTACGGTCGGGACGGGGGAATTTGAAATCACGGCCAGCAGGTCGTCAGCCATTGAGCCCTTCAGATTTCCCATACCACATCCGACGACCAGCGAGTCGAAACGGAGTTCGAGTATTTCCCGAGGACTCTGGATTCCGCGAATGATGATTTCGGGGGGGCATGCCGCCGAAATGGTCGGGCGAATGCTTTCCGGGACGCACAGCGTGACCAAGCCGCCACCGCCCCGCAAGGCACCGGTGGCGGTGAGAATTGCAGCTCCGGTGTAGCTTTCAGAGCCCGCCAGAATCACCACTCGGCCGGCCATGGCTTTATGAAAATCAAAGGGGCGCGGCGATTTTCCACAATTCAGGGTTTGAGGCGAAATGAGCTCGCAGTCGCCGGGACTCGAGCTGGAGAGTGGCTCGACTGGGACGATTGCAAGAGCGCCGGTTGCTGCTGCCGCATGGGCGTTTAGCAATCCGCTTTTGGCGTTGCCGATCATGAAGGTCACATCGGCGATGACGGAGGCGACACCAATCCGGCCTGTGTCTGGATCCATTCCGGAAGGTAGATCAACCGCGGCAACCCGGGCGCCCGCCTGATTTCGGATTGTTTCCATCTCCGCGGCAAGCTGGCGAAGCGGTTCCCGTAATGGTCCGCTCGATCCGGTTCCCAATAAACCATCCAACAGGATGAGCGGACCTTGAAGATCCCGCCACGAAGGCGGGCGATCCAAGGGCAGCCGGATCCCGAGCTCATCCCACTTCTTTTGCACCAGCGGAGTGCAGTCACGGATAGGGTAGGCGTTTCGGATCGCGATTTTCCATCCGAACTGGTCCCGCAAAATTCGCAGAGCCACGAGGGTATCGCCCGCGTTGTGGCCTTTTCCCAGGTACCCAATTGCCGTTCCCGCCTGCGGAAAATATCTACCGAGGGCCCGACCGAGTCTCTCGCCGGCGAGATTCAGAAGCTGCTCTTCGGTCCATCCATTCGCAAGGGCGGACGCTTCAAGAGCGAGTGATTCAGCGATCAAGACTGATGCCATACCGGATTCTACGCCGCTTTTGCGACATCCACAGGTAAAATCAATAGTCGCTGCGGTAGCGCTGAATCCCGTCCACGATCCCTTGGGCGATGGTTTCGCGGAACCAAGCGGACTTCATGCGATTCCGCTCGGTGACATTGCTGACGAAGCCGCCTTCGACAAGCACTGCGGGGAGTGTCGAGTTACGAATTACGTAGAAGCGGGCGTATTTCGCATTGCGATCCACCGTCCGAGTGCGTCGGATCAAGCTGCTTTGGACATACTGCGCGAGGCGCCGCCCTTCGTCGCTGGAGTAGAATGTTTCCAAGCCGCTGACGTCCTGCTTCCAAGTGTAGTTATAGTGGATGCTCACGAAGATCGCATTCTTGTAGCTGTTCCCGGTGGACACCCGTTGAGGAAGGGAGATGAAATAATCGCTGCGGCGTGTCATCACCGTCTGGTAACCCATGCTCTTCAGTTTGCTCTCAAGGCGGTAGGCGGTGTCTAGGGCGAGGTGTTTTTCATAAACGAGGCCCCATTGGCCACCGTTGTCGTGACCACCATGCCCGGCGTCGATGACGACGGTCCGGAAGTTTGCGGCATTTGCGACGCTGCCAAGGGCGCAAACGGCTGCCAGAGCGAGGAATTGAGTGAGTGATTTCATAAAATGAAAAGTTAAGAACGAAAACTATTTAAGATATATTGATATTTTTAAAAAATTGTAAAGGAAATTTCACAGGAAGGTAGAATTTCCCGAAGATCGTTGGCTCAATAGGTGATTTGAGGGCGGTCCGAGGCCTTACGGATTTTTGCTTTCGCGTCGTCTGCAGCCTTTTGATCAAAGGGGATGCTGTTGGAGACACGGACGCTGCCGTCGCCGAAGGTCATCAGTTGAGGATCTCCCTGAGCGCCGCGTTGGTGGAGTTCGCGAGCCACGAGCTTGCCATCCGTATCGATTTGGCAGTGGACCCACATCGTCGGTGTGGCAAGAAACATGACGTGAAGGCGCTGCCCTCGGTCCACCGTGACCAGGGGCTTGCGCAGCATGAGGACGTCTCCGAGGAGAAAGGTCCGGACATTCTGACCGGTGCGGTCGTCCATGATTTGTGCGTAAATTTGTGCTTTTTCATCGCCGCTGAAATTCAGGATTCGAAATTCGCGGGTTTGGCCGGATTTGCCGGGGATGCCGACCTTCTGTGACCAGTAGGGAGCTCCGGGGCTTTGATTGAAAAGAACGCGGTTGGTGGATGAGCCCTCACCCGTGTTTCCTGGCATATGGATGACGGCGGCCACCGAGAAATTCCCAGGGTCGCCGAGCTGGAAGTGCTGGGTGAGGTCCACTTCCCGGGAGAGGGATTCCCCGGCGCGAATCGTCATTTTGCCGAACAGCGCCCGGCCTCTGGGCATCAGTCCATCGCCGCGGCTGTCTTTCATGACGAAATCAAGCCACTGGTTGCGGCCATCGCCGGCGAACGTGAGATCTTGTCCAGCGTGGTTGGTGACCGTGACGACCGCAATGACGGGTTCACCCGCCAAATATTGCTTTTTGGAAAGCCGGAGGGTGGTCGAAAGCTGGGCCCGAGCTACCCCGGCAAGCGCCAATGCCAAAAAGAGAATACGTAAACCCCGAATGATAATCACCCGGCACCAATAGCTCACGCACGCGGGGGCGTCAACCTAACGAAACTATCTATTGAAACGCCTTGTTGAAAGGGCTCCAAGCAATCGCTGGACCCGTCCCTGATCGCCCGAAAATCCTTCATTCTGGACTGTGAAACTGCAGCTCCGCCGAGGCGGGCGCACCTTTTTCACATTCTACGGTGGTGCGGAAGTTGCGCGCGTTGATCGGAACGAAGGCGCCTTATGAAGCTGTGTCCTTAGGTCCTTCCCTCGGCCACGATGGTCCTCGTGCGGCAAGTGAGGCCGGATTGAACGATCTCGCGATGCGGGCTGATCGTTTGGCTCAGACGTCGCCGTCTGGATAGAGCTGGTGGAACTTGATGGCCTCCACGGCGATGGCGGCGGCGGTGCCGAAGATCGTCTCCACGCTCGCCGTCCGCGGGACCTGCGCGGCGGGGCGCGACAGGCCGAGGATGAGCTGGCCGTAGTTTTGCGCGCCGGCCACGTGCTGGAGCAGCTTGAGCGAAATATGCGCAGCGTCGAGATTCGGGAAAACCAGCACGTCCGCTGTCGGTCTTGCTTCAGCGGCGGGCAGCTTGATTTCGGCGGCGGCCGGGTCGAGTGCGACATCGGCCTGGAGCTCGCCCTCGATGCTGATGTCTAGGAAATGCTTCAAGGCCTCGGCCTGCGCCAGTGAGGCGGCGGCAGCCATTCGGCGGGCGTCGGGTGTGCTGGCAGAGCCCTTGGTGGAGTGGCTGAGCATCGCGACGAAGGCCTTGCGGCCGAGAAAGTGGCGCGCCAATTTCCCGGTTTCAACGGCGATGGACGCAAGCTCGGTGACGTCGGGATTGGGAATGAGCCCGCAATCCGCGAGAAAGAGGACGTCGCTGCCGCCCAAGTGCTGGAGGTGCGAGCCTGTCAGAATCGTTACGCCGAAGATTTTCGGCACATTCGGCAACGGCTTGATGGTGTGGAGCAGCGCCCGGAAATACGCGGCCGGGAGCGCCTGGTTTCCACCCACAAGCGCATCTGCCTGACCGTACTGGACCATCAAGGCACCGAAATAATGAGGCCGGGCGACGATTTCCGCCGGATCACCGATCTGCATGGTCCGGTAGCGGGCCATGTTCTCGACGCGTTGGCAAAACAGTCCGAAGTCCGAAGCCAGCGGCGGATCGATGATGTGGACAAATTTAAGCGAAACCGAATGCGCCGCGGCGAGGGCGCGGATGCGCTCACGGTTGCCAAGAAGGATCGGCGCGACTGCCTCTTCCGCGACAAGGCGGGCGGCGGCCTGAATCACCCGGATGTCTTCGCCTTCGGTGAAAACCACCCGTTTCGGATGGCGGCGGAGCTGGTCGAGGAGTGCGCGGGTGACGGAATTGCCTGGAGTGGGCTCTGAGGAAAAATCGGACATGGAAAGTCTGGTGCTTGCAGCGTGCGGGGACTTTAGTATGGCTTTCCGCGTTCGTTCAACCCGATTCATCCTCAAATAAGCAAGTGCCCGCTGACTATCACACTCACACGCCACTTTGTCAGCACGCCGTAGGGGAGCCTGAAGCTTTCATCAACGCCGCATTGGCCGCCGGGGTCACAGAATACGGGATTTCCGACCACGCCCCGCAGATTCCGGAGCCTTTTGATGATTGGCGGATGTCGGTTGCGGAATTACCTGAGTATTTTCAATGGCTCGAGCGCGCCCGGAGCCACGCCGCGGGGCGGATCCCGATTCGCGCCGGGCTCGAGTGCGACTGGCTGGCCGGCTGCGAGCCGTGGATCGCGGACCTCGCGTCCCGCTATGACTGGGACTATTTGATCGGATCTGTTCACTACCTTGGGGACTGGGATTTCGACAACCCGAAATGGCTCGGCCGCTGGGCGGAATCGGATGTGGACGCCGTCTGGACCCACTATTGGGAAACTTATGCAAAAATGGCCGACAGCGGGCTCTTCGACATCCTCGGTCATCCGGATCTTGTGAAAAAATTCTCGCACGTCCCGGCTGGCGACCTCGATCGTTTTTACGAGCCGGTCATCGATGCCATCGCTGCGGCAGGCAGCGTCATCGAGGTCAACACCGCAGGCTGGCACAAGCCCTGCGCCGAAGCCTATCCCGCGCCCCGCTTTCTCGAACTCGCGTGCTCGGCGGGCATTGGTCTCGTCATTTCCTCAGACGCGCATGCGCCGGGTGAAGTCGCGCGCGATTTCACCCGGGCCATCGCGCTCGCCAAGGCGGCGGGCTTCCGGGAAACCGTGCTGTTTGAGAAACGGCAGCGGAGGATGGAGTCTCTCATCTAGCGGAATTTTCCCTGCGCCGTGATGTCATGAGCTACCATCGGGGTGCAATCCACCGGCTCCCACGACGCAGGGAACTTCCTCCGGAGAGAAATTAGTTGCGATTCTTGCGCTCTTCTTCCTCGCGCAAGGATTCCAGCGAGGTATCGGCATCGTGGATCGTGGTTGCGTCCGTCTCTCCTTGGCTGCGGCGGCGAACGGCACTCATCTTCCGACTGAGCGCCCCTTTGGATGAATCGTAGGAATGCTCGTTCATCGCAAAGTTCGCCGTATTGCTCGCGTGGATGTTCATGCGCCCGGCCGTGGCGATGGCGTCCTGGTTCGCGCCGAGGAAGAGAAACTGCCACTGGTATTTGTCCGTCTGATGGCGGATGCGCTTGGCCACAGCCTCCCATGTGTAAAGCGTAGAGCAGTTTTCCTGACCATCGGTGAGGATGGCGATGATCACCTGGTCCGGGCGGTCCGTAGCCGCTGTTGCGGCGAGTTGACTTCCGAGTTCATCGATGGTCCGGCCGATGGCATCTAGCAGTGCTGTGCTGCCCCGTGGGACGAAGGTGCTGGTGTCCAGTTCCACGACTTCTGCGATGGGCACTGAGTGGAAGGGCCGCTCGTATTGATCGTCAAACAGCACGAGCGAAAAGCGCGCGTGACCGGGGACTTGCTGCTGCTCGCGGAGAAGGCGATTGAAGCCGCTGATGGCGGGTTCCACCATGGCCTGCATGGAGCCGGAGCGGTCGAGAATGAATACGATTTCGGTGTGGTGCTTTTTCATTACCCCGCCATTCAAACATAAGGGGTGGGACAAATAGCGGGGTAGGCTCGGAAAAAGTTTGGAAATTTTTAATCAAGCCCGCCAAGGGTGACGAGGACTCTTGATAAGAGGTCCGGTTTTCAGGCCCATCCGTTTAGGGATTGGGTTTCCGTAGGACCTTTCTCAATCTCAATACGGATCGCAGGGTTGACCCGTGAACCCACGAGAGTAAAGTTGTAACGTAATTACCTTAAATGAGTTGTCGTCGATTTTGGGTCGGCGAACGCGCAGGTATTCGTGCCGGGCAGCAGATCTGGCGCGCTCTCCGCGGGGATTTGAGGATCCCTTTCCGGGA
>JAYWDF010000122.1:0-7277 GCA_043779985.1 Akkermansiaceae bacterium
GGGCTCTCCAAGGACATGCGCCGATGCACGGCGAGGGCGAAGAGTCCGCCGATGCCGAAGTAGTCGAAGGTGGCCCACGTCAGCACCTGCGGCCAGGCGAACCATGGCAGCAGGCTGTCGTGAAAGATCCGCGCCACCGGGCCGATAGTCGCAAAGATGAGAATCGCCGGAGCCAGACATTTTCTCGGCAGGAACCAGATAACGAACGGCCAAATCAGATAGAACTGCTGCTGGATGGCGAGTGACCAGAAATGATTCGTCCCCGCAGGCCAGTAGCCGAGCTGCGCCATGTGGATGTTGGAAACGTGGAAGACATACCACGGCAGTGCGCCGTGCAGGTCCGGTGCCCATACGAGCCAACCCAGGGCGAGCGCCGCATAATAGGGTACGAGAATTCGCAGGCCCCGCTTGAGCTGATAGACCTTGAGCGCCTTTACCTTCCACGGGCCGCCGCGGGCTTCGCCGCGGTCGCGCTCGCGAAGCAGAGAGCCGGTGATCAGGTAGCCGGTTAGGACGAGGAAGAAGAACAGGAAAATCTCGAACGGGAACAGGCGGGGCCAGCCCGCCGGGCACCAATGGTCCCAGCAGATCGCCATCATGGCGATCGCCCTCAGCCCGTCCAGTTGCACCGCGCGCCCGCTCACTCAATGGTTGAAATCATGATCTGGCGCACGATGCACGCGCATTTCATGGAAATCACCGTTTCGAGACGAGGCCAAGGCGCGGGTCTTGCGGGATCAGGAGGCTTTTCCGTAAACTTCCACTTCGATGTAGTGGTTCATCTCGTTGGAGGTGTTGCCCTTGCTGTAAAGGCGCACGTAGCGGCCCTTCGTGCCCTTGCTGTCGACGATGAGGCCGAAGCGGGACTCGACGTAGGGGCGGTCCGGACCTTGGCCAAGTTTCGAGGAGTTGTCGTAATCGTTGTTATAAACCGTGGTGACGCCGGTCTTGAATTCCGGATCATCGGAGATCTGGACGATCACGTCGTTGTAGGCGCGTTTCTGGGAGTGGAAATGCCACAGCCAGATGGCGGAGAGGGGGGCGCTTTTTTCAAGATCGATCTGGACCCACTGGGTGCCGTCGAGGAGTTCGACAAAATAGCCCTCCCCGGCATCCTTTTCACCGTCGGTGATGAGGGTGAGGTCGCCGATGATGGGATTATCATCGCTGCTGGTCACTTTTTTGCCCTTGGAGAGCAGGGTGGTGCCTTCAGGCACGAGGAACTCGGGGGCCTTGCTGGGGGACTGCACCAGGTTCGGGATATTCATCGGCTTGGGCGTGCCTTCGATGAGTTCAGGCGGCAGCGCGGTGACAAGCGGGACGCCACCGGCCGTGCCACCCGAGCCGGCCGGAGCCTCCGACGAGGCTGGAGCGCCAGCGGTGGCTTCCGATTTTTTGCCGCAGGACGAGAGGGCGAGCACGGAGAACGCGCAAAGGGTCGGGACGATCAATTTGGTTTTCATACGGATAGATGTTCGGCGGTGAATTCGATAGGTTGGCGTTTGAGAGCGGAGGGGTTCACCCAGTAAATGGGCGCCTCGCTTTCGAAGGCGTGGCGGGCGTCGCAGTTGAGCTTGGCCTTGCCGCGGACGGCGGCGAAGAAATTCTCCAAATGCGGTTGGTGGGCAGGCTTGCTGAAGCCGCCGGGCAGTTCGAAGGTCTCGGGTGCGGCGGACTCGTAGGATGCGACGGCATCCGCCGACGGCGGCGGCTTGGGCGGGGCGGGCGATTTCTTGAGAACACCGCGGGAGACCAGCTCATCCCACGAGGGCGCGCTGCCTTCGCGATAGATCGCAGAGTTCGAGGCGATTTCCGAGATCTTGATGCTGCCCTCGGTGCCGAGGAAGTTCTCCCAGAATCCGCCGCCGGAGCTGGTGGTGGTGATAACCTGATAGAACGCACGGACTTCTCCCTCGGGTGTGTCGAAGTCGAAGATGGCCATGACGTTGTCGAAGTGCTCGCGCTTTTTGAAATAACTGTGTCCACCGGAGGCGAATACGGACTTGGGTGGGACGCCGAGAAACCAGCCGAAGATATCAATCTGGTGGGCGCCGAGGTCGGAGATGGGGCCACCGGATAGATCGCGGAAGGTGCGCCAGTTCATGAACTGGTTCATGTCCTTGAAGCCGTATTTGTTAAGGATGTCCTGCTTGATCGTGAGCTTGGGATTGAAGGCGATGTCCTGGGAGGAGTTCACCGCGCGGTTCCACTGGGCGTTGATGTTGGTGATCTGGCCGCAGATTTTGTGGCCGTTGATGAGCTTGTCGAGGGTGTAGCGGTAGCGCGGATTGCTGCGGCGCTGGTGACCGATCTGGCAGAGTTTGCCGGATTTCTCCATTGCCCTGACCATGGCGCGTGCCCCGTCGATAGTGTTGGACATCATCTTCTCGCAATAGACGTTGAGTCCCGCTTCCAGGCATTTCACGGTGTGCGGCGAGTGCCAGAAGTCGGGCGTGGCGATGATGACGGCATCCAGGCCTTTTTCGGTGGCAAGCATTTCATCAATGTCTGAGTAGCCCTTGGGAGTGTGGCCTTGCAGGGCGCGAACCTTGGCGATGCCGCCCTTGAGGTTATAGTCCCAAATGTCGCAAACGGCCTGGAAATGGAGGCCGGGGATGTTGGACATGGCCTCGAAGAGCACGCGGCCCTGTTTACCCATGCCGACGAGGGCGATCTTGATTTGCTCGGAAGAGCCGTCCGCGGGGGCGGCGCGGAGGATGGACGGGGCACCGAGGACAAGGCCCGCGCCCACGCCGGCGGCGGTCTTGGCGATGAAGCTCCGGCGGTTGAGGAACGGTGATGGATCATTCATGGGGTTACCATTTCTTGAGGATGGCGAAGCGGTTGTGCTCGGCGAGCATGAGCGCCATTACGATCAGAATCATGTGAATGCCGAGCCATGCGACACCTTCGTCTTGTTTGATCAAAATCAAACCCCAAGTGAGGCTGATGTAGAGCAGCCCGAGGAGGAATAGCGAAGTGCGGCTGGCGATGCCCAGAAGGATCGTAATACCTAGCAGCAGGAGCGCGGGGCCGAGGATCTTGTCATACAGCGGAAGGGCGAACTTCATCATCAGCGGCTCATCCTGGAACTTTTTCATCAAGCCCTCCGGAACGCCATGGTAGTTTGCGAACGAGTAGTGCTTGAGCGAGCCTGCCGCGGTGAGGCCGTATTCGTTAGGTGCGCCGTCGATCTTGACGATCTGGTCGGAAGCCTTGGCGCCGCCGAATTTCTCGAGGCCGGTCTGGATGGCGCGCACGGCGAGCCAGACGCGAAGGAGGATGGTGCCGTAGGTGAGGGCTAGCTTGTTGCCGGAGCAACACGGTTCGGTGGACATGATGGGGTAGCGTTAGATGGGGGTGGATGGTTGGTTCACGAGAGTTTCGGCTCCCAGCCGGGGCGGTAGCTGCGCTTGAGCATGGCTTTCACCTCGGGGAGGCCGCGGGCTTCCATGGCTTTGGAATTCCAGTCGATTTTCTTGCCGAGGCGCACGGCGAGGTTACCGACGAGGACCATCTCGGTGAGGGGGCCGGCGTGATCGACGAAGTTGGAAACCGGCTTGGGCCCGTCGCCGCGGACGGCACGGCAGAGCTCCTGGGTCGGCCCACCGACGACGCGCGCGTAGACTTTTTCCACTTTCCCGGGCTCATCACGGACCCCTTTGCGGAAAAGGATGGGCGTGGTGCTTCCATAGGCGTCGTTGATGAATAGGACACCGGTGGTGCCGACGAAGACTTGGCCGAATCCTTCGTTGAGCTCGAGATCGGCGGGAATCCCGGGTGGGCGAACGAATTCTTTGTCGGTGTTCGGGTTGTTCACGCCGTCCTGCCAGATGATTTTGACCGCATTGCGTTTGCCCTTGGCCGGGAATTGGTAAACGAGGGTCGACCGCTTGGGGGCGGTGGTTTCGTCGAATTCCGCGACCTTGCTGGCTTCGACCACGAAGTCGCCCTGGAGACCGAGTGCCCAGAATGCGGAGTTCATGCTGTGGCAGCCGATATCGCCGAGAGCACCACAGCCGTAGTCCCAGAATCCCCGCCATTTGAACGGGTGGATGTCCGGGCTGTAGGGGCGGTCGGTGGCGCAGGTGCCTTGCCAGACGTCCCAGTTGATTTCAGCGGGTATGGGGATTTGCGGGGGGAATTGGAGGCCTTTGCCCTGGGGCCAGATCGGACGATTGGTCCAGTAATAGACTTCTTGGACGTCGCCGATCATGCCGGACTCGATCCATTCGCGTAGGATGCGGGTGCCTTGCATGGTCGCCCCTTGGTTACCCATCACGGTGAGCACGCCTTTTTCCTTGGCGTAGTTAGCGAGCGCACGGGCCTCCCACAGGTTGTTGCAAAGGGGTTTCTGCACCATCACGGGTTTGCCGTGCTTGATCGCTTCGACAGCGATGGGGAAATGCATGTGATCCGGAGTGGAGACCGTGACGACGTCGATTTGGTCGGCCACGGCGGCGAACATTTCGCGATAGTCGGAGAAATAGCGGGCCTCCGGGAAGCGCTCCATGGCACCCTTGGCCTGGTTTTTGTCGATGTCGCAGAGGAAGGCGATGCGGTTGCCCGGGGCGATCTCGGAGATGTCGCTCAGGCCCTTGCCGCCACAGCCAATGGACGCGATGTTGAGTTGCTTCAGGGCCTTTTCCTGACCGAAAACGAGATTCGGGGCGAATGCGGTGCCGGCGAGAGCGGCGGCAGATTTAATGAAGTTCCGGCGGGTGGGGTGTTGCATGGGATTTGATGGAGGAGTGAAGGGTAATCACCGATGTACGTCAATACGGTCGCTTGGGTTGGGATTTTTCGCCCGATTGATCGCAAGTGAAATTTTATGGGAACGCGGGCCGAGGTCCGGCGGCCTGTTCAGCGTTTTTTTCTGAGCCGTTTCCCGGTCAAGCGGGTGGCGATGAGATTCGGACAGCGGCCTTTCGTGCGGAGTTGTTCGCAGTTTGCCTCGATTTTGATTGTTTGCCGGACCGGCTTGAAGCCGAGCCGCCGGGTCACGCAATCGTTGAGTAAATCGAGGTGCGAGTCCTCGAATTCCACCACGCGTCCGCAATCGATACAGACGAGGTGGTTGTGCGAGGGCTTGTCGAGGAAGTTGGGATCGTAGGTCGCGTGGTTGTCACCGAGGTCGATTTCGCGCAGCAAATCGGCCTCCACGAGCAGGCTGAGCGTGCGATAGACGGTGGCGCGCGAGGTTTCCGAGTCCAGCTTGCGGGCGCGGTCGAAGAGCTCGTCGGCCGTGAAATGCTCGTCTTTGCAAAACGCCGCTTTGACGATGGTCTCGCGCTGACCGGTCCGGCGCAATCCTTTGCGGCGGATGAATTCGTCGAATCGTTCCTGGATGCTGGCGTGCACAAGCCATTTCTAACCCGCACGAGCGGGCACGGGAAGCTGAAACGATGGGGATTTTCGCCATCGTTTTTCAATTTGCCTTCGCGCGATCTTGCGGCGATCCTGTCCGACGAGGAAATCTCCTCATCCACACGAACCAACACACGACCATGGGCATCTTATCTTGGATCCTGCTCGGCCTGATCGCCGGCGCACTCGCGAAATTCATCACGCCCGGCAAGGACCCGGGCGGCTGTCTGGTCACCACCGTCATCGGCATCGTGGGGGCGGTCGTCGCTGGATTTCTCGGAACAATGATCGGCATTGGTAAAATCGAGTCCTTCGACCTCGGCGGTATATTGCTGGCGACCATCGGCGCACTCGTTGTGCTGATCGTTTTCCGGTTATTGCGGCGGTAGTGGTTGCCGCCCGGCACCGTGCCAGCTTATGCCCGCGGACGAGTCGCGGATCTTATTTCTCGCTCTTTGGCTGGATGAAGGAAAGAGGCGAAACCTTGTCCCTATACGCTTCTCCCGCCGGGGTCAGGCTGCCATCGTTGCGCTGCACCTTACGCCCGTCTTCTACCCAATTGTAGAGGGCATAGCGTTCAACGAAGGGTGTCTCGTCGAGCATCTTGATCATGGCGCTTACGGCCGCCTTTTGCTGCTTTTCGTTAGGATCGGGCGCGGTGGTCCAATTCGCACCGTTGTTCCATTCCGTGACCCACAGCGGGCGTTTCACCCGGTCGTGAATCCCTTTCAAAAATCGATAGAGCTGATCCGCCGCCCCCTTCTCGTCACCGGGATCCGCAGTGGCACGGTAGTAATGCACGGGGACGAAATCCACCCTCAGACCGGCGGCATCCGCCTTGTCGATAAACTCATAAAGCCATCCCAAACCCCCATCTGACGGAGCCGGGGCTCCCAGGCGCAAGCCGGTGGCGAGCAGATCCGGCCACGAGGCGATCGCCTCACCGACGGTCAAGTTCGACTGGTCTTTATGGTCCGGCTCATTGTATCCGAGCAGGTGGGTCGAGCCTCTCGCTTTCCAATCCTGATCGAGCCCGGGCCACGTCCGTTTCTGACGGATCGGCACGTATTCAAGGTCCAACGACGAATCCGAGCTGATATTCCAATCGTAAAACCAGCCGACGTTCAGGTTCTGCCAAATCCCGCCCGCGATGCCCTTCTTGCTCACCCACCGCCACGGAAAGATCCGGACGAAACGCACACCCGCATCCAAATCCTTCGGCAACACGCTGACCTCCACGTCGTGATCCTGCGCGACGTAGTTTCGACTCACCCCAGCCCCGTTCTCCTGCTCGGCAATCGTGGCCGTGTAACCACGCTTGAGTACGAACGATCTGATGGACTTCTTCATCTTCCCCAGCTTCGCATCGCTGTAGTCGACGTAGCACTTCAGCGGAATGGACGCTCCTGCTAGAGATTTTTCTTCATAGACGGTCATCGCCGGAAAATCCCGCGCATGCGGGATGACCACGGTGCCCGCTTCGTATTGCACTACCCGGATGTTGGCATTCAAGACGGCGCGCGCACCATTGACCCGCATCCGGTTGAGGAACTTGGACGCCACCACCGAGGGAGCGACGTGATCCAGAAACAACCAGCCATCGGGTGATGAGAAATCGAAAGTGCTGCCGAGCACCGGATCCCCCGTGCCGGTGACATGAATTTCAGAGGCACCCGTGAGAGGTACCACCTGGTTGGTGAGTGTCTCCACCGACTTTACCTTGTAGCCCGTGCGGGAGGTGATCGGCTTACTCGGAGCTGCCACTTCGGAATTTTCCGTCCCTCCCTTTTCAAGCGCGCGCAGGTATTTCTGATCCGCTGGCGTGAAACTGCTGAAAGGAACTTCAAAGCTCTTCCCGTTAGGTCCCTGCAAAACCACTCCCCCGTCCTTCATCCCGACGAACTCCGCTT
>JAYWDF010000123.1:0-7256 GCA_043779985.1 Akkermansiaceae bacterium
GTGCTTACGTGAGCAGCTTGGTGAACCGCATCCGACGGAGCCAAGAGGATCTGAAAATCCTGAAAAAGTATGAGAAAATATGGAAAACAAAGGACTGACCCGAATGGCACCCGTTCATGTTTTCCTGCGGTCCCCCACATCAAATCCAGCATTCAGGAAGCGGCAAGCTGATAGCTCTTCGCGAGCCGGTGCGCCCCCAATCGGGAATCCAATGTTCCAAAGCATGCGATCCGGCGGGCGGAACATTTTCACTCCAGCCCCTTGAGGATCTGCCGGCGGACTTCGACGATTTCGAGTTCGCCCGTATGCCGCCAGAGGATCTTGCCGCCGGGGGCGACGAGGACGGTGTGTGGCAAGGCGCCGGACCACTCGGGGTCGATCGCCTGGGCCATGGCATCCGGGTTGCCGCCGGTCCAGTGGTAGTTGTTGGTGGCGCGGCCTTCTTCCTTCAACGATTTCGCGGTGGGATCGGGCAGCGCGGCATGGCGGGATTCCAGGAACTTGGTGACCGCCGGCCGCAGCGCGACGGGATCCAGGCTGACGGAAATGAAATCGAAGGGGCGGTTTTGGAAACGGCGGCCGGTTTCCACCAGGTCGGGGAATTCCTTCACGCAGGGGCCGCAGGTGGTGGACCAGAAATTGATCAGGCGCACGTTCTTGGTGCCGTTGGCGCGGACTTTCTTGGAAAGTTCCTCATCGAGATCGGCCACGGTGACGGGGCGTTTTTCCCATTTCGCCTGATCGGCGGCCACGTTGCTTTTCTTGAACAGCCACTTGGTCGAGCAGCCGAATGAGCGGGTGATTTTTTCCTTCACCTCGGTGCCGGCGAGCACGGCGTCGAGCGCGTCGCGGAGGTAGCTCTTGTCCACCGCGCCAGAATTGCGGCCGCCGTCGTCCATGCGTCCGGTGTAGCACAGCTTGCGCCCGGCATCGAAGAGGAACAGGTGCGGGGTGGATTGCGCGCCGCAAGCGGTGGCAAATTCCTGTTTCGCGCCGTCATAGAGGTAGGGGAAGGTCCAGCCGTAATCCTTGGCGAAGGGGGTCATTTCCTCGAACGAGTCATTGTAGGGCGAATAGCCCAGCTCGTCCGGCGTCAGGCTGCCGGGGTTGTTGCTGTTGACTGCCACGATCGCGACGCCCTTGCCCTTGTAGTCCTGATGGATCTGCTCGGTGCGGGCGGCGGCGGCGACCGAGTCCGGGCAGTGGTTGCAGGTGAAAATCACGCACAGCGCCTTGGCATCGCTGAAGCTTGAGAGGGTGTAGGTCTTGCCGTCGGTCCCCGGCAGCGAGAATTCCGGGGCCTGTGCGCCGATCGCCAGCACTTTTGGAACTTCCTGACCCAAGGCCGGCAGCCCGAGTGCTGCGGCGATCGCCAACCATTGATTTGATTTCATCATGCCCCGGCATACCGACCTGCCGGGCGATTTCCTGCAAAAAACTTTCACCTGATGGATTCCGCCTGCGTTCCGCGTCGTCACGGCCATTCCTCAACCGCCGGGAAGGTGAGGATAACCTCGGTGAAGGCTCCGATGCCGGTTTCCACCCGGATGCTGCCTCCGTGACTGGTCACGATGCGGTGGCAGATGGAGAGTCCGAGGCCCATGCCGACTCCGACGTCCTTGGTGGTGTAAAATGGCTCGAACATCCGGTCGAGCACCTCCGGGGGCAAGCCGGGGCCGTTGTCCCGGAAGCGGATCACGGAGGTCCGTCCCTGATCCCGGCCGGTGATGCGGATCGAGGGGCCGTCACCCTCGGGGTAGCGCTTGCCGCTCATGGCGTCGATGGCGTTCTGGACGAGGTTGATCACGACCTGGACGAACTGGTTGATGTCGCCATAAGCCGCGATGGGTGAGGGGAAGTCCAATTCCAGCCGGACTCCCTCCTTGAGCAGGTGGGAAAAGAATCTCAAGGAGGTATCGACGGCGGTTTGCACATCGAAGACCTTTTTCACCTTGCTGGTGTCCCGGGTGAAGCTCCGGAGGTCCGAGATGATTTTGATCACCCGGTCCACGCCGTCCTTGATGTCGGTGAGGATTTCCTGGAAGTCCTCGCGCTGGGCAGCGGGCAGCTTGTCGCTGGCGGACTGCATGATGTAAATGCCTTGGCTGGCGTAGTTGAGCGGGTTGTTGATCTCGTGGATGAGACCTGCGCTGAGCCGCCCGAGCATCGCCATTTTCTCGTTCTGGACGAGGAGAGTCTCGGTGTTGTGGATCTGTGCGAGGGCTGCCTCGAGTTCGATTTTCTGTTGGAGGAGTCTTTTCCGGGTGAGGTGGGCGGTGGCGTGATTGTTGAGCCGTGCCATCAGCTCGGTGAGGTGAAAGGGCTTTGCCATGAAGTCGCTGGCACCGGCGGCGAGGCAGTTGATTTTGGTTTCCTCGCCGGCTTGCGAGGTGACGATGACGATGGGAATCACGGCGGTGGCCGGGTCCGCCTGCAACTGCCGGGCGAGGTAGATGCCGTCCTTGCCGGATTCCATCATGTCGCAGAGGATGACGTCCGGCAGAAGGAGGCGGCAAAGGGCGATGGCCTGGTCACAGTCCGTGGCGGCGTGGACTTCGAAGTGGGTGCGGAGTTTCTGCACGAGGAAGTGGCTCATGATGGGTTCATCATCCACAATGAGCAGCTTGGGCCTGGATGTCCCGGCGGCGGCATCAGTCGGGTCGGGGCTGAAAATGCTTTTTTGGGCGATTTCGCAGGAGGCGATGAGTTCGGCGGAGAGTGCGCGGGAGAGCTCGGCGAGGGCTGAGATTTCCTCCCGGTCACGGGTGTAAGGGAGGAAGCAGCGGAGGGTGGATCCCTTGTGGAGTTCACTCTCGGCTTCCATCCAGCCGTGGTGGCGCTGGACGACGGCATCTGCGGTGGCGAGGCTACGGTCGGTGGTGCCGCGGCGGTTGCCAGGGGTGTCGGGATCGAAAAGGTGCCGGAGTGATTCGGGTTCCAAACCATGACCGGTGTCTGCGACGGAAAGGCACACAAAGTTGCCCTCGCGGGCGTCGGCCCGCAGTCCGGAACGGATGGGTAGGGCGAGTTGGTCGATTTCCGAAAGTGAGGTGGTGATGGTGATTTCCCCTCCCAAGGGCATGGCGTCGCGGGCTCTGAGGACAAGGATGATGATGACTTTCTCAATGCTGCTCGAATCGGCGAAAATGACGGGCAGATCGTCAGCGAGCTCAAGGTGGATGAGGTTCTTGCTGCCGATGAGGCGTCTGAGAAAGGCGGCGGCGCGCTCCACGATCTGATTCAGGGAAAGCGGCTGATTTTCGAGGGTTTGTTGCCGGCTGTAGTCGAGAAACTTGCGGATCAGGTCGGTCGATCCTCGGGCGAGGCTGACGATTCTCTGGAGCGAGGTGTCGAGGGCGGGTTCGTTTCCTGGGAGGCCGAAGCGGGCGTCGGCATGACCTGCGATGACGGTGAGTGCCCCGCTGAGGTCGGCGGCCAAGCCGGCGGAGAGCTTGCCGACGATTTCCATTTTGCGGGAGTGGCGCAGATCAATTTCCAATTTCACGCGGTCCGTGATGTCTTGGAGGATGAAGATGTGGTGAGGCTCGCCACCGAGGAGCACGAGCTCTGCGGCGAGGAGGGTTTCGCGGAGTTCGCCGCCGTAGGTGCGGATTTTCGTCGGGAGATTGGTGAGGCTTTCTCCGGCGTCCAAGCTGGAGCGGATCTGTTCGGCGGTGGTGGTGGGCAGCCATGAGTCATGCCCGCCGTCCAGCAGGATCTGGCGCGGCACATCGAGAAGGCGGGTGAAACGGGCATTTGCATCCAGAAATCCGCGGCCGTTCGCGGGGCGGAGGGCCATCGCGAGGGGGCTGTTATGGAAGGATTTGGTGAAGCGTTCCTGGGCGGCGGCACGCTCCATGGATTCCGCATGGAGGCGCTGGTTGGAGGCGAGCAAGTCCGCGGTGCGGAGGGCCACCAAGGTGTCCAGCTCGGTCATGCGCTGGTTGGCGATGCGGGTGAACTGCCATTTCTTGGTGAGGGAATATGCCATCTGGATGACCTCGATGTTGTCGAAGGGTTTCCTCAGGACCAGGAGCTGGTCGGGATTGGGCGCGACGGCGGAGAGGGCGCTCCACGAATAATCCGAATAGGCACTGCAGATGACAATCTGAAGATCTGGAGATTCTTTCCAGATGCGGGTGATGGTCTCGACGCCATCCCACCCGGGAGGCATGCGGACATCGACAAAGGCGACGGAGTAGGGCATTCCCTCGCGGGCGGCGGCGCGGACTTTTTCCAGCCCCTCTTGTCCCTGATAGGCGGAGTCCAGTTGGAACGTGGCGCCCTCACGGATTTCCGCAGCCGGGGCGTCACCGAAAATATCGGCGTGGAGGTCGCTGAGTTCGTGATCAAGGGTGGTGTCCTTGGTCCCGAGGATTTTCAGGAAATCCGCATGGATCGCCGGATTGTCATCCACGATGAGAATCCGGGAATTGGCGTGGGGAAGTTCTTGGGAATGACTGTTCACGCTGCTGACGGTGGTGGTGTTGGCTGAACAAGGGGCAGCTTCAAGGTGAAGGTGGCTCCATGGCCTGTCCCGGAACTCTCGACGCCAAGTGTGCCGCCCATCTCGGCCGCCGCATTGGCACAACTGTGAAGGCCGAAGCCGTGCCCGCTTTCGCGGGTGGTGAAACCATGGCGGAAGATGCGATCCATATTTTCCCGGGGGATGCCGATGCCATTGTCGGCGATGGCGATGCAGGCCCGGTCCTGATCCACGAAGATGGAAATGCGGAGCGCCTTGTGCGGGCGTCCGGAGTCAACCAGGGCGTGTTTCGCGTTCCGGAAGAGGTTGATGAGGATCTGCAAGGTCTTGTGGCGATCCACGGGAACGGCAGGCAGCGGGCTGAAGTCGCGCTCCACGGTGATCCCGTGCCGGTGAAACGCGTCCAGGTTCATGGAAAGCGCATCATCCACAATTTCGGCGAGTGGCAGGATTTCCAAGGCTCCGCTCATCTTGGCGTAGCCTTGCTGCATGGCCACGATCTTGTTGATATGCTTGATGTTTTGGTGGAGTTGCTCGATTTCCAAGCAAATCTCACCGTCTCTCGCCACCAAGTGTTGGCCGAGTTTCCCAATGTATTCGGGGATCTTCCGGCCGTCCGGATCGCGGGCGAAATATTCGGGGATGGCCCCGTCCCTGGAGGTCAGCAGGGCCGCAAGTTTCTCAAGATCGGAGGCTTTGGATTGTTGCAATTTCTCCGCCATGATCGAGGCCGAGACGTTCACGCTGTTGAGGACGTTGCCCACGTTGTGAAGCACTCCTGTGGCGATCTCCGCCATCCCGGCCTGGCGTGAGGCCTTGAGTAACTTCTGATGGGTTTTCCCCAGTTCCTGCACCGCGGCTTTCCTGGCCGTGATGTCGCGGTAGGTGCCGCAAACGAGTTGTGGCTCGCCGGCTTCGTCGAGCTGGACCGCGCCGCATTCACGAATCCAGACCGTCCTACCGTCAGCGGCGATCATCCGGTAATCCAGGTGATAGGGATTTTTCAGCGAAATCATTCGATCGCTTTCCACGAGCGCCCAGCGGTCGCCAGGGTGAACCTTTTTGTCCCAAAAAAAGCTGTCCGCGATCCACTCCTCGGGCAGATAACCCAGAATTTTCTCACTTTGCTGGCTGACAAATGAAAATTGATGGGATTGGGCGTCAAACTCCCAGACGATTTCTTCGAGGGAGTTGACCAAGGTTTCGAGCTTCTTCTTTTCCGCCCGGATTCCATTCTGGGCGAGGATCTGATCTCTCAGGGCCCGCCGCTCGTCCAGATAACGGACCATGAACACACTCGAAATGGCCAATAGCAGCAACGCGACGGAAATGAAGGCAAGGCAAGTCATCTTGGCTTGTCTCTCGACGGCGGTCCATGCCTGTCCGTCGTAGTCCACGCCAAGGACCGCCTCAACCTTTCCCTGTGAATCGTATATCGGCATCACCGCGCTGACCCAGATCCCCCAGCGATCCGTATAAGGCTTGGGCGAGAATGACTTGCGGCCCTGCATGGCCTGTTCCAAGGACGGCACCAAATCCCCGCCATAGGTTTCACCAATCGCGGTGCGCTGCTCCCGAGGCCCTTCGAACCGGCCATTGTGATCATAGTCGGTTTCTGCATCCACCATGAGAGCAAAACTCCCGTCCTTCACCTTGCGCATTGTGTAGATGTCGCTGGCCGCGGGATTCTCCTCAACCCAGCGTTTGAGAGCATCGATCATCCGCAGGTAGTCCGGATCCGCTGGCGAAGTATCCAGCGTGATCTTGTCATGGCCCAGGTGCTGCATCTCCCTCGCATAGGTCGGAGCGTATCCCTCGATCAGTTGCTGCATCCGCCGGTCCGCCCGTTTGGTCGCCCAGTCGGAGAACAGCGCACCCATCACCAAGATCCCTCCGACAAGCAGCCAAACACCCACCGCCATCCCGGTTCTGGCGCGCCCCCGCCACACCCAGCGGTGGAGGGCGGCGAAAAAAAACAGGAACACCAGCATGACAACCAGATAGACCTGATTCTCATGAATGAACTGGCGAATGGCGTCCATGGACATGTCAGAATTTCGAAAGTGGTGGCGAGACGATAGGAGAACACAAGCTGCGGAGAAGACTTGCGCCCATGGCATCAATTGAACTGAAGGGCCAAAGCTTACAGAACTCGTGAAACTTGTCAAAGAGTCCCGACTATTTGGGGTGCTCAAGCATAGGGGGCGCCACCCTCGCTGAAGTCCTGCGCGACAACGGCTACTCGACCTGGATGGTGGGCAAGTGGCACATGGGCCACCCCGGTCCGACCGCACGCGGATTCGACAATTTCTATGGCATCAAGGACATGCTTGAGAACCCTGTCGTCTAACATGCTGAACCTTTTTTGTAATTTCGGATCCATTCGTAACCCATTCGGGCGCTGGCGGGTTCTCATTTTCTCTCTCGCACTGTAGTTCGCTTGATCCCTAACAATGCCAAGATGTTGCGTCTCCGGACCCTTCCGCGGCCATTTCAGCCTGAGCGTCTTTCCCCACGAGTTGTCACATCACAGACAGCTTGATGATCTAGCAGAAATTTCCGATTTCGCCCTATCACCAGCGATTCACAAGCCCCCCTGTAGCGGCTATCGCGGGCTTTGGCAGGACCAAATCAACGTCGCCGTCCGTCCGCGCCAAGTCGCGCACAAAGGCATCCTTAGCGTTCTGTCCAGACCCTTTGTAGTGGCTATTTCTTATCCGGGAAATCACGCTATAGAACCACATTTGTCTCTACTTATCAATGGGTTAAA
>JAYWDF010000124.1:0-2458 GCA_043779985.1 Akkermansiaceae bacterium
GCCGCGCCAGCGTCTGCCGCCGCCCGGCGAGAGGCTCTGGACAAGGGTTCTCTTGGTGGCGTCCGGCTTGCCGATGGCGGCGGCGGCGACCGGATCAAAGCGGAGCGCCGCATTGGGCACGACCAGGATGTCCCGCTTATCCACGATGGCGATGTCCACGGTCGCGGTCATGCCAGGGCGCAGCGAAAGGTCCTCATTAGTCACTTCCAATTCGGTGCTGTAGGTGACCACGGCGTTGGATGCGGACGCGCCTTCCTTGGCCGTGCTGCCCGTGCCCACCGCACCGAACGCCACCTTCTTGACCTTCGCGGTGTAGCTGCGCGCCGGCCACGCATCGACACTGAAGGTCGCGGTCTGGCCGACTTCGATGCGTCCGATATCGGCCTCGGAGACGTTGACGAGGAGCTCCATTTTTTTCAAATCCTCGGCAATCGTAAAAAGCGTGGGTGCCGTGAAGGACGCAGCGACGGTCTGGCCCACTTCGATCGAACGTGCGAGGACGATGCCGTCAACCGGCGAACGGATGATGGTTTTTGCCAAATCGCTTTCGAAGGCGCGGACGTCCGCCTCCGCTCCGGACACCGCTGCCTTCGTGCTTCCCAAATCCGCCTCGGCGCGCGCAACGGTGGCGCGCGAAGTCTCCATGGTGGCGCGCGACGGGGTTTTTCCGCCGCTTAGATCGTGCAGTTCCTCCTGCCGGGCGAGCGCCGCCTTGCTTTCCGCAAGGGTGGCCTCGGCCTGGTTGACCCTGGCCTTGGCGGCGAGCAGGGCGGCACGGCTGCGCTCGGTTTGCTGGTCGAGTTTGGAAGTGTCGAGCTTGGCGAGGGTCTGGCCCTTTTTCACGGGGTCATTGGAGTCCACCAGCACTTCCTTGGCGGTGCCGGACAGCTCGCTGCCGACGATGATCTGGTTCGTGGGGGCAAGATTGCCTGCGGCGGTGACGATGAGCGAGATCCGGCCGACTTTGGACTCCTGCGTTTGATAGTCCGCCTTCTCCTCGCCATCCTTGTTGCGCCTCAGAAAGAACCAGACGGCCGTGCCAACCATGATGACAGCGAGGGTGATGAATATCCATTTCCGCACCGGGCGCGAGGCTCCGCTGGCGACGATGGTGGCGAGATCTTCGGATGAATCAGGTGATGTCATTGAGTGGGATGATTGGCGGGAAATGATTTCACGAACCGGGCGACCAGCCGCCGCCGAGGGCTTTGTAGAGCTGGATGAAAGCGATCGTGCGGTTAGCACGGACCGTGAACAGGTTGCTCTCCAGGCCGAGCAGCGAGCGCTGGGAATCGAGCACGGTGAGGAAATCGATCTCACCCGACTGATAGCGTTGGCGCGCGATCTCGTCCGCCTCGCGGGCGGCGGCGGTGGCCTTTTCCAGCAGCGCCAGCCGCTCGCCGGTGCGGCGGCAGGCGATGAGGGAATCCTCGACCTCGGAGAGCGCCGTTAGAATCGTGGAGCGGTAGGTCTGATATGCTTGCTCCTCGACGGCGTTCTGGGCGTCGATATTCGCGTGGATGCGGCCGGCATCGAAGATGGGGCCAGCAAGCCCGGCGATGATTCCCGCGCTGGCGGTTTCCGGATGGAAGAGTTTCCCGGGGCTCAGGGCGGTCAGGCCGAGCGAGCCGGATAGATTGAGAGAAGGAAACCGTTCGGCATCGGCGGCGCGGGAGTTCGCGGCGGCGGCGAGGAGCTGATAGCCCGCCACGCGGACGTCCGGCCGTTGGCGCAGGGTATCCGCAGGGATGCCGACGGCGAGACTGCGGGAGGGATTGGGAATGGCTTTTTTCCCTGAGGAAAGCAGGCGGTCGAGGCTGCCGGGAGCCTGGCCAGCGAGAAGCGCCAGGAGATTGCGCGCTTGTGCGGTGGACTGCTCTAACTGGGGAATAGCGGCGCGCGCTTGTTCAAGGCTGCTGAGTGCCTGGCTGGATTCGAGTGAGTCAGCTTCACCCGCCTGGGTCCGCCAGCTGGCGAGGCGGTTGGTCTCCTCGCGGGTAGTGATGGTGCGCCGGAGGGTATCCAAGCCCGCTTCGTCCACGCGCAAGTTGGTGTAGGCGATCGCGATTTCCGCGGCGAGTGCGGCTTGGACGGAGTGGAAATTTTCCTCGCTGGCACCCACCTGCGCGGCGGCGGCCTCGAGCGAGCTGCGGCGTTTTCCGAAAAGATCCGCCTCCCACGAGGCGTTCAGGCCTGCGGAATACGAGGTTTTCGGGTTCCAGCCCGCACCATTTTGTTTCGACGTGTTGGTATTGCTGGAAGTCGAACCGCTCAGCGAGGGAAAGAGCGAGGCCGCCTCGGCATTGCGCCGGGCCTGGGACTCTCGGATCCGGGCGGAGGCGGATGCCATGTCCGGGCTGTTTACTAGCGCGTTAGAAATAATGCGCGTGAGTGTGGGGTCGTCGAACCGGTTCCACCACCGCGAGAGATCCCTGGATGCCGAGGCGACCGGGAAACC
>JAYWDF010000125.1:0-18418 GCA_043779985.1 Akkermansiaceae bacterium
TACCTGAAATTCAGCAGACCGAAAGCATTAGTGGGTCCCGAAAGCGGCCAGGTGGTCCCAAAATCGGCCGCAAGGGGCGAAATGGCAGTTGAAAGTAAATCGCAGGCGACCATCAGGGATTCGAAACAGGGGCAGGGTAGTCCGGGGGGAGCGGGGAACGCTGCCGAAGCGAGCGAGTTTGGGGTCGAAACTAGCAGGCATCGTGGCGGTGAGGGACCGCTCCTATTGACCGTGGATGATTTTCTGATTCCTTGATTTTCCCGCTTGGCCACCGCGACGATCCAAGGTGTGATGCTTTCGCAATGGCTTACCTCGACGAAAACTTTCTGCTTTATTCCCCCACAGCGCGCCGACTTTTTCATGAAGTCGCGAAGGGCCAGCCAATCATCGATTATCACTGCCATCTCTCGCCGCGGGAAATTGCGGGTAACCACCGCTGGGCGAACATTTCCGACATCTGGCTTGGCGGTGACCATTACAAATGGCGCTTGATGCGGGCCAATGGCGTCCCGGAGGATCTGATCACCGGAGACTCGACGCCTCGCGAGAAGTTCCAAGCCTGGGCCGAGACGGTGCCTTTCACTTTGCGCAATCCGATCCACCACTGGACTCACATCGAGCTGCAGCGCTATTTTGGCATCGATCTCCTGCTCACGCCCGAAACGGCGGACGAAATCTGGGAACGGACCAATGCCAAACTCGCGGAACCGGAGTTCTCAGTGCATGGACTGCTCAAAAAATTCGACGTGCGCGTAGTGGGCACCACGGATGATCCCGCGGATCCATTGGACGACCATCATGCCATCGCTGCCTCGGACCTGTTTACGAAAGTTCTGCCGACGTTCCGCCCGGATAAGGCGCTGCTGGTGGACCGGCCGGACCTGTTGAAGCCATGGTTGGATAAGCTGGAAGCCACCTCGGACACGGCGATCGTTCATTTGTCGGACTTGCTAGCGGCTTTGCAAAAGCGCCATGACGATTTCCACGCCGTGGGCGGGCGCTTGTCGGATCACGGCTTGGACCGTCTTCCCGCCTTGCGCTGCACCGACGAGGAGGCGGCGATGATTTTCAACCGCGCGCTCGCCGGCAAGGCTGCCACTGCGGAAGAGAAGGAAAAATTCTCGTTCTATCTGATGGTATTCTTCGGCCAGCTCGATGCGGCCAAGGGCTGGACGAAGCAGCTTCACCTCGGAGCGTTCCGGAACGTCAATTCGCACATGGCGGGGAAACTCGGCCCGGACACCGGCTACGATACCATCGGCGACACCGAGCAGGGAGCGGCGCTGGTCATGTATCTCGACGCGCTATCGAGTGCCGGGGCGATGCCCAAGATGATGCTCTATAATCTCAATCCGCGGGACAACTACCTGTTCGCCTGTCTCACCGGCGCATTTCAGGATGGCACGGTGGCGGGGAAAATTCAATTCGGTTCCGGTTGGTGGTTCCTCGACCAAAAGAACGGCATGGAATTGCAGCTGGATGCGCTGTCCGCGACGGGTCTACTCTCCCGGTTCGTCGGCATGCTGACGGATTCGCGCTCGTTCCTGTCGTTCCCGCGTCACGAATATTTCCGCCGGATTCTTTGCAACCTCATCGGTGGCGAGGCGGATCGGGGAGAACTGCCGGATGATTTCGAGGCGCTCTCCGGGTTGATCAGCGCGGTGTGCTTTGGGAATGCGAAGCGCCATTTCGGATTCGATGTATGAAAGGGAAGCCGGACTGCGTTTTCTCGAGATGTTTCAAAAACTCATCGCGCTCCACTTCCTTTTAACCGCGTCGCTTCAGGCGGTGCCTGTCCTCATCGGCACGAATACCGGGAAAAATTCCACCAGTAAGGGCATCTATCTGGCAGATTTCGATTCCACGACAGGCAAACTCACGGAGCCGGTGCTCGCCGCGGAATATCAAAACCCCGGCTTCCTCGCGCTCCATCCGACCCTTCCCGTTCTTTATGCCTGCGGCCAGCCGAATCAGCCCTTCGCAGATGGATCGGCCTCGGTCGCGGCATTCCGCATCGGAAAGAATCACGCATTGGAATTCCTCGGTGAGGCATCTGCGGGCGGGAAGGGGGCCTGCCACGTTGCGGTGGATGGCAGTGGACACAGCGTCGCCATCGCAAACTATGGCGACGGCAGTCTCTCGACAGTGAAACTTGACGCGGAAGGAATCCCAAGGACCCCTGTTTCGGTGATCAAACACAGCGGTGCCGGACCTAACCTGCCGCGGCAGGACGGTCCTCATGCGCACGGGGTTTATTTTAACAAGGCGAACACGCTCCTGTTCGTGCCGGATCTCGGGCTGGACCAGGTGCTCATCTACCCCTTCGACGCGGCGACCGCGAAGCTCGGCGAGCCGCTGCCCGCGCTTAAAACCCCGCCCGGCAGCGGACCCCGCCATCTCGCGTTTTCCGCTGATGAGAAAAACGCCTACGTGATCAACGAGCTGGCTAACACCGTGCTCGCAACAGCCTACGATGCTGGGAAATTCACCTCGCTTGGAACTGTGCCGACTTTGCCGGAGGATTTCGCTGGGAAAAACACCACCGCCGAAATCGAAGTACATCCGAACGGCAAGTTCGTTTACGGCTCGAACCGCGGGCACGACTCGATCGTCGTCTATCGCCGTGATGAGAAGACGGGGAAGTTGAGTTTTCTGCAACACGCGCCCTGCGGCGGGAAGACTCCGCGCCATTTCAAGATCGACCCCACCGGCAAGTGGTTGCTCTGTGCGCACATGGACTCGAACAGCATCAGCATACTCGCGCTCGATCCGGTGACGGGGCTGCTCGGCGAGCCGTCGAGCACCGTCGCCTCACCAACGCCGATTTGTTTGTTGTTCGGGCGGTGAGGGGGCTTGGGCGGGCAGGAGGCCCGTAATGATCGTAGTTAGATCGATATTTCAGAAAGGTCTGCGGCGCTTGGATCGACATCAGCGGTGGCTGCGAAGTTGAGCGAGTGGGTGAGTTTTTCACGACGCTCGCGGACGAGGCGGACGACGAGCGAGGTCCAGCCGGTCTGATGGGAGGCGCCGAGTCCTTCGCCGGTTTCCGCGTGGAAGTATTCGTGAAATAACAGAAGGTCTTTCCAGTGGGATGTGTCGCTGTAGCGGTGGGCCTCGCCGAAGCAGGGACGATAGCCTTTTTCGTCGGGCAGGAACAGCGAGATCAGGCGGTCGCAGAGGTCGATGGCGACTTCCCGCAGGGTGGCGAGGTTGCCCGAGCCAGTGGGATACTCGATCTTGAAGGAGCTGCCGTAGAAATAGTCGTATCTCTCAAGTGCCTCGATGATGAGGAAGTTGATGGGGAACCAGACGGGGCCGCGCCAGTTGGAATTCCCGCCGAACATGTCGGTGGTGGCCTCGCCGGGGGTATAGGGGACTTCGTGGCGCTGGCCCTCGTGCTCGAAGACGAAGGGCTTTTCGCCGTGGGCCTTGCTGAGCGAGCGGATGCCGAAGGTGGAGAGAAACTCCTTGGGATCAAGCATGTAGGCCAGACTCTGCCGCAGACGGGTTTCCGATGGAATGGCTAACAGGCAGCGCCCGGGGTTCTTGTTTCCCGTGACGCGGCGGACGGTGACGTATTTCAGCAAGTCCGGGCGATTGACGAGAAACCAGTCCATGCGTTTGCGGAAGCTTGGCAGCGCGTCGATGGTTTTTTGTTTGAGTACGGTGACGGCGCACATCGGCAGCAAGCCGACGAGCGAGCGGATGCGCAGCGGAATGGGCTCCTTCTGGTCGATGATGAGTTGGTCGTAGTAGAAGCCGTCATCCTTGTCCCAGAGGCCGGTGCCGCCGAGGGAGTTGATGGCGTCACAGATATTGACGAAGTGCTCGAAAAACTTGGAGGCGATGTCCTCGTAGGCCGGCTTTTCGAGTGCGAGCTCAAGCGACATCGAGAGCATGGTGAGACAAAACGACGCCATCCAAGCGGTGCCGTCCGCCTGGTTGAGGTGGCCGCCGCCGGGGAGGGCGTGGGAGCGGTCGAAGACTCCGATGTTATCTAACCCCAGGAAGCCGCCGCCGAAGACGTGACGGCCTTCGACGTCCTTGCGGTTGACCCACCAGGTGAAGTTGAGAAGGAGTTTCTGGAAGGCGCGCTCGAGGAATAACAGGTCGCGTTTGCCCTTTTGATCGGCGATTTTATAGACCCGCCAGACGGCCCAGGCGTGGACTGGCGGATTGACGTCGGAGAAGTTCCACTCGTAGGCGGGAAGTTGGCCGTTCGGGTGCATATACCACTCGCGGAGCAGGAGCAGCAGTTGGTGCTTGGCGAATCCCGGGTCCACCGCGGAAAACGGGATCATGTGGAACGCGGTGTCCCAAGCGGCGAACCAGGGATATTCCCACTTGTCCGGCATGGAGAGGATGTCGCGGGCGAAGATGTTTTGCCAGTCCGCGTTGCGACCCTTGAGTCGGGCTTCGGAGGGCGCCTCGCCGTTGTCGCCTTTTAACCAGTCTTCGACGACGTAGTAGAAAAACTGCTTGGTCCACAGCAGTCCGGCATAACCTTGGCGGCAAATCAGGCGTTCGTTGTGGGTGATTTCCTTGGGAATGACATCATCGTAAAACGCGTCGCTTTCCGCGATCCGTTGCCTGAAGATTTCGTTGAATTCCTCAAATCCGGAAAATCCGTTGGATTCGCCGACCGCGTGCAGGCGGCAACGCACGGTGATCGATTTCCCGGCGGGAATGACGAACTTCAAGTGGGCGGCGGCCTTGGTGCCCGAGGGGGTGGGGGAGATAGCGTTCTTTTCCCCTTGGATCAGGTAGCGGTGGAAGGCGTCTTTGACGTAAGGGGTGGGATTCTCTGTGCCGAAGACACTTTGGAAGTTCGTTTCATTCTCGGTGAAAAGCCACGGCACCTCTTTCGGAAAACTCGGGGAGTCCACAAGCATCCGAAAATCGCCAAGCGACTCGTGCTTGGCAGAGACCGCGTTGCCATCGGCGACGATCCCCGGCTTTTTGCCCGGAGTTTCGCGATTGTTTTCCCAACTCCAAATGTTGCGGAACCACAAGGTGGGCAGCACGTGGATGGGGGCGGGCTTCTTGCCGTGGTTCGTCACCGTGATCCGCCAGAAGATGTCTTCCGGGGAGCGCTTGGCGACTTCCTGGACCACATCGAAATATTTCCCATCGTCGAAGAGGCCCATATCCGCCAATTCGAGTTCGGGACCGGTTCGGCCGAGTGCTTGGTTTTTCTCACGGATCGCGGTGTAGGGAAAGGTGGCGTGGGGATATTTGTAAAGCGCCTTGGTGTAGGAATGGGAGGGTGTGGAATCCAGGTAGTAATAGCATTCTTTGACGTCCTCACCGTGATTTCCCTCGTTTCCACCGAGGCCGAAAAGACGCTCCTTGAGGATTGTGTCGTTGCCATTCCAAAGCGCGGGGGCGAAGCACATCCGGCATTGGCGGTCGGTCCAGCCTTGCAAGCCGTCTTCGCCCCAGCGGTAGGCGCGGCGCCTGGAATGGTCGTGGGGAAAGCTCGCCCAGCTGTTTCCATGGTCGGAATAATCTTCGCGCACGGTGCCCCATTGGCGCTCACTGAGGAAGGGGCCCCAGCGTCGCCAATTCTTCTTTCCCGCCTCATCCTCGGCGAGTCGTTCTTTTTCTCGGTGCATCGCGCAGGAGTAAAGCAGGAATCGTGCACACCCGCCAAGCCAACTTGACAGATGGGCGAATTTTCCGGAAATCATCTTGGACGTGCGGAAATTTTGACAGCCGTGCGAAGATGGCTATGGTCCCGCCGTTCCTAAGAACTTCACCACCGATTTTACCATGAGCGAAACCACCGTCGAAAAACACGCCTTCCAGGCCGAGATCCAGCAACTGCTCGATCTCGTCGTCCACTCCCTTTACACCGACAAGGAGATTTTCCTCCGCGAGCTGATTTCCAATGCTTCGGACTCGATGGAAAAACTCCGGCACATCGAGGCCACCGAAAAGGACATTCATGAGCCGACTCTGCCTTTGGAAATCCACATCACCACCGATGCCGAGGCAAAGACGATCACGATTTCCGATGCCGGCATCGGCATGACTCGCGAGGAGTTGATCAAGAATCTGGGCACCATCGCCCACTCGGGCACTAAGGCGTTCCTGAAGAATATGAAGGATAGCGGCAGCACGCCGGGCAACATGATCGGCCAGTTCGGCGTCGGATTCTATTCCGCATTCATGGTGGCGGATTCCGTGCAGGTCCACACCCGCAGCTGGCGGGCGGAGGGCGAGGAGCTCGTCTGGATTAGCGATGGCAAGACCGGTTATGAAATCGAGGACTCCCCTGGCCAGTCACGCGGGGTGAAAATCGTGATGCACTTGAAGGAAGAGCTCGGCGAATATGCGGAGGAAACCCGTCTCAAGCACCTCATCGAGACCTACAGCAACTTCGTCGGCTTCCCGATCGTGCTCAACGGCAAGCGCATCAACGAAGTGGGCGCGCTGTGGCTGAAGAACAAGTCGGAGATTTCCGAGGACGAATACAAGGCGTTCTATCAATTCACGGGCAAAGCCTTCGATGAGCCGGCCTATCGCCTGCATTTCAGCGCGGACGCGCCGATCGCTATCAATGCGCTTGTCTTCGCCCCGAGCGAGAACCCGGAGCGCATGGGCTTCGGCAAGGTGGACGGCGGCGTCTCGCTTTACTCAAAGAAAGTCCTCATCGATGCGGACCCCAAGGGCCTGCTGCCCGACTGGATGCGCTTTATGAAAGGCGTCGTGGACAGCGCTGACCTGCCGCTCAACATCTCGCGGGAAACGATGCAGGACAGCGCGTTGATCCGGAAGCTCGGTGCCGTCATCAGCAAGCGGGTGATCAAGATGTTTGAGAAGGAGGCTGAGGCGGACCCCGCGAAATACCGGGCATTCTATCTGAAGTTCGACCGTTTCTTCAAGGAGGGCATTGCTACGGATTATGCGAACCGAGACGCCTTGGCGAAGTTGTTGCGCTTCGAGTCGTCGCTCACCGAATCGGGTGCCGTGTGTGGCTTCGCGGATTACGTTTCGCGGGCGAAGGATGGCCAGGAGGCAATCTACTATTTGGTCGGTGGCAGCCGCGAGCAGGTGGAAAGCAGTCCATACGTGGAAGCATTCAAGGCGCGTGGGTTAGAGGTCGTCTATTTCACCGATGCGGTGGATGAATACGTCGTCGAGTCACTCGGCGAGTATGAGGGCAAGAAGCTCGTCTCCATCCGACACGGCGGTGTGGAACTGGAAGATCACGCTCCGGAAGGCGACGCGCTATCAGAAGAGCAAACGAGCGCGCTTTGTGAGTTCCTCAAGACGGAACTTGGTGATCGTGTGACGCGGGTGGCAAGCGGCAAGCGCCTGGTGGACAGCCCGGTGATCGCGCTGGTGCCGACGGACGGCATGAGCCCGCAGATGCGGCAGATGATGAAGGCGATGGACGAAAACTTCAAAGACGAGATCAAGGTCGAGCTGGAGATCAACCCGCGCCATCCACTCGTGAAGAAGCTTGCTGAAGCCAAGGACTCGAATCCGGAGTTGGCGAAGCTCGTGGCCCTTCAATTGCTCGACAACGCCCTGATTGCCGCAGGTCTGCTGGAGGACGCCCGTGATACGGTCACCCGAATGAATACGTTGATGGAGAAAGCGATGGGCTGATGAAAGTCCTCTGCCCCGAGTGTAAAAACTCCCTAAGCGGACCCAAGTCCGCAATGGGAACACGGGTGGCTTGTCCGGAGTGCCGGCATTCGTTCTTCTGGACGGATCGCCAGCATGAGGGTGAGACCTTCGTGGTCTATGACCTTGAGACGACCGGGCTGGACCCCGAGCACGACGAGTTCATCCAGATCGCGGCGATGCGGTTCACGGCGGGCAGCCTGTGCCCGGAGGAGACGTTCGCACGCTTCGCCAAGCCCCGGCGGCCGATTTCATCGTTCATCGAGAGCTACACCGGGGTGGGAAACGGCCATGTGGCTCACGCGAACCGGCCGGAGGAGGTGCTGTGCGAGTTCGCTTCGTGGTCAGGCGACGCCACTTTGATCGCGCACAACGGATTGCGCTTTGATAGCAAGTTTCTTGCGGCCACTTGCCGCCGCCACGGATTGGCAACGCGTGAGGTCCACAGCATTGATTCGATCCACATGTCGAAGATGTTATTCGGCAAAACGCGGGGCACCGGCCACTCGCTGGACCACCTGGTTTCGCGGCTGAGGATCGATTCCCAAGGCATCCGTCGGCATGACGCGCGGGGCGATGTTGAAATTCTCGGTCGTGCGGTTGCGGGGATGTGGCAACGCCTTGGACTGGATCGCTCGTTAAACGGCGTGCCGCGGCACGGCGTGTTCCTGCCGCTTTAACAGGGAGTTGTATGGACACGAAAAAGCCCGGCTCACCGTAAAGGAGAGCCGGGCTTTTTTGGGATATTACTTGGAGGAGTGCATCGGTGCGGATGCTGGAGCCGGTGCGCTAGGGCAGCATGATGCGGCGAGAACGGAAGCTGCAGCAGCGAGGACGAGGAATTTGATAGTTTGCATGGTATTGGTCTGGTTGTTGGTTTGGCAGAAAAACGCATCTTGCGCAGTCTGACTTTGAGAGATTAGCAGCTTGAATGCATGAATCAAGTTCTGTTTGGTTTATCCAACTTCCTTCCGGACGGGATGAGCGGGAGCCTAGGCCGGGTGTCCGGGACATGGATCCCGTTGCCGTTTTGTTGGACTATCAAACCTACCCGCCGGACGGATTTCACGCTGAGGGCGGGTGGTTGGAATCCATCAGTCCGCTCAGGCGGCATCCTGATCCGCACGCTTGCGACGGATGCTAGGGGGGCGCTCGCCGGTAACCACCTGTCGATTGATCGTCACGGTGTCGATGTCCTCACGCGAGGGGATGTCGAACATGACTTCAAGCATCATCTTTTCGAAAATGGAACGCAAGGCGCGCGCTCCGGTGCCACGGCGGACGGCTTCTTCGGCAAGTGCCTGGAGGGCATCCCGCGTGACGCGGAGCTTGACGTCGTTCATGGCCAATTGCTTGCCATATTGTTTCACCAAGGCGTTCTTTGGTTCGGTGAGGATGGCGATCAACTCGGCCTCACTGAGTTTTCTCAGCGACGAGATGACAGGAATGCGGCCGATGAATTCCGGGATGAGCCCGAAGTGGAGGAGGTCCTCCGGTTGGACCTTTTCCAAAACGTTGATGGATGGATCATCCAGGTTTTCCTTCGACGAGTCCGCGTGGAAGCCTAGGGTGTTGCTGCCGAGGCGGCGACGCACCATGTCTTCGAGGCCGACGAAGGCACCACCGACGATGAAGAGGATTTTCTCGGTATTGACTTGGATATACTCCTGTTGGGGATGCTTGCGCCCGCCTTGCGGGGGGACGTTGCAAATCGTGCCTTCGAGAATCTTGAGCAGGGCCTGTTGCACACCTTCCCCGGAAACGTCGCGAGTAATCGAGACGTTCTCCGTTTTGCGACCGATCTTGTCGATTTCGTCGACATAGATGATGCCGCGCTCTGCACGGGCTACATCGAAGTCAGAGGCTTGGAGCAAGCGCAGGATGATGTTTTCCACGTCCTCGCCCACGTAACCGGCTTCGGTGAGGGTGGTGGCGTCGACGATGCAAAACGGCACATCCAGCACGCGTGCGAGCGTGCGAGCGAGCAAGGTTTTTCCCGAACCGGTAGGCCCGAGGAGCATAATGTTCGACTTCTCGATCTCCACGTCCTTGAACTCCTCGCTCACCTTCGCCTGATCCTGACGGAGGCGCTGATAGTGGTTATAAACGGCTACTGAGAGCACCTTCTTCGCATTTTCCTGACCGATGACGTGCTCGTTGAGCTTTGCCAGGATCGAGGCGGGCGAGGGGATTTTGAACCCAGGCTTTTCAGCCGGAGTCTTGCCCTTGGACGGGGTGCCGCCGAGTTCCTTTTCGAGGATGTTCGCGCACACGTCGATGCACTCGTTGCAAATATACACACCGGGACCGGCGATCAGTTTTTTGACTTCCGAGTGACTCTTTCCGCAGAAAGAGCACATCGTTAGATTTGAAGCGCGGGCCATGGTGTGATTTGAAATGAAGAGTTAGGAAACGGCGGGATCAGGCGTCGGGCTTTTTCTCTTCGATCGCGGCAGTCACCGTTTCGGGGAGCTGCTTGCGGCTTTCGAGGACCTTGTCTACCAGCCCGTAGGCGACGGCTTGCTCGGCAGTCATGTAGTTGTCCCGGTCGGAGTCGTTTTCAACCTGCTCGATGGATTTGCCGGTGTGGAAAGCAAGGATCCCATTGAGACGCTTCTTGAGGTTGAACATGAAGCCGATGGTCCGCTCAACGTCCGATGCGGTGCCTTGGGCGCCGCCGGAAACCTGATGGATCATGACGTGGGAGTTAGGGAGGCAAAAGCGCTTTCCTTTGGTTCCCGCGGTGAGCAGGACCGAGCCCATCGATGCGGCGATGCCGATGCAGTAGGTGTTCACGTCGCAGGTGAGGAATTGCATGGTGTCATACATTGCAAGCCCGGCGGTGACTGAACCACCGGGGGAGTTGATGTAGATGTGGATGTCCTTTTTCGGGTCCTGCATCTGGAGGAACAGAAGCTGGGCGATCACGGAGTTTGCCACAAAATCATCAATCGGTACGCCGATGAAAATGATGCGGTCCTTGAGCAGGCGCGAGTAGATGTCAAACGAACGCTCGCCGCGGCCGTCGGATTCCACGACTACGGGGACGTAGTAATTTTTCGGGGGAGTAGGAGGACTCATGGACGGGGATTGGAAATTAAGCATCGAGGATGGTTTCTGGTGACTCCGACACATTCGCGTGCTCGACAAGGAAGTCAATGGTCTTACCGATGGCCATCGAGCTGCGGATGTTCTGGATCCGGCCGGCGCGCTGCATGTCCTTGATGAACTTCTTCGGGGCGATTTTGCGCGAGTTGGCGATTTGCGCGAGATGATTGATCAGCTCGGAATCCGTCACGGTGATGTTCTCAACGCGGGCGATTTCCTGAAGGATGAAATTGGTGCGCAGGTTCGAAACCGCCTGTTGTCCGGCGCTTGCGAAGATTTCCGTCTGTTGGGACTCGATTTCACCCTCGCTCATGCCGGATTTGACCCCTTGTTTGACCATGGCATCGGCTTGGCTTTGTGTTTCCTGAAGGACGAGTTCTTCCGGGAGTTCGAAATTCACCTGCGCATTGAAGTGAGCGACGATTTGGTTCACTTTCATGTCCGAAATCTTGCGCTCGCGTTCACCAGCCATGTTCTCGCGGATGATTCCCTTGATGTCTTCCATCGTCTTGCCCGGGGCAAGGCGGTTGGCCATTTCATCATCCAGGGCGGGAAGGATCGCTTCCTTGAGTTCCTTGACGGTGGTCTGGCAAACCAGCTCCTTGTTGCGGAGTTCCTCGATCGGGAAATCTTCAGGAAGAGTGACTGTGATTTCGCGGGAATCTCCCACATTCATGCCGACGAGCTGGGCGGCGAATCCGGGGAGGAACGCCTTTTCATCCAAGCGTACCCAGAAGCCTTCGCGACCGGATAGATAGCCGGCAGGCTTGCCGAGAAACTCATCCGTAGGCTTCCCGTCGACGGTGGAAGCGTAATCGATGACGGTGAAGTCGCCCATGGCTGCCGGGCGGCCTTCGATGGCATTGAAATCGGCAAAGCGCTCTTGGAGGGCGGTGAGCTGGGCTTCGATTTCCTCATCGGGAACCGCGCTTGGCGGGACGCTGACGTTGACGCCCTTGTAATCAGGGAGGGTCACTTCGGGAGCCAAGGTGAGCTTGGCAACGAAGGTCATGCTGCCATTCGGGTGGGTGGTGACATCCTCGGGCACTCCGAAATCGAGGACGTGAAGGGATTCCTGCTTCAGGGCTTCGTCGTAGGCCTCGTTGATCAGGGCGCCGTTGAGTTCCTCGGCGATTTCTTTCTGGAAACGCTTCTCGACCACTGCGCGGGGCGCTTTACCGGGGCGGAATCCTTGCACGCGGGCCTTGCTGGCATAGCCCTTGATGATCTGATCGCGCTGGCCGTTGACTTTGTCCGCTGGGATTTCAACGCGAAGGGTGGCGACGCACTTTGGCTGCTTTTCGACAACAATGTTCATAATAAATAGGACCGACTTCGGCGTCGGGACGGGCAACCTAGAGGAAACCTGCGCTGCTTGTCAAACGAGCCTTGCAGTTTGTGAACTAATCTCCGCTTTCGGTAAACCCGGACCAGTGCCAAAGTCCCGGATCAAGCTCGGCGCGGGCGGAAGTGGCGAGTCCTAGTGGATCGGCTGCAGGATGTAGAATCGCGAAAACCGTAGAACCGGAGCCGCTCATCAAGGCGGCCACGGTTTCGCGGCGTTCCAAGAGCCACTGTTTCAACTCTGCGAGGAAGCGGTGTTTCTCGAAAACGGGTCGCTCCAGATCGTTCACCAATGTGGTTCCGAGCACTTCCTGCGGATCGTATGGGATTCCCGGAACTCCAAACGAATGTTTCCATCGGCCGTATGCATCATTCGTTGGTACGGGAAAATCTGGCTTGAGGAGGAGAACCGGAAGCGCTGCAGGGCAGGGGGCGGGCGTGATTTTCTCCCCCCGGCCGGTGCATCGCGAGGCACCGCTGGTGAGAAAGAAGGGGATGTCAGAGCCAAGTGAGGCGGCGATCTGGTGCAGCTTTTCGACTCCGAGTTTGAAGTCGTGGATGCGGTTGAGGCCGAGCAGGGTGGTTGCAGCATCGCTGCTGCCGCCGCCGAGGCCCGCACCGTGGGGAATAGCCTTCTTGAGGGAAATCGAGCAATGGCAGTGGACTCCTGCGGCGGCCTCATACGCTCTCACGGCCTTGACGACGAGGTTCTGCTCATCGCCGGGCACGCTTGGGTCGTCGCACGCAAAGGAAAACCGGTCGGCCTGGCTGAAGTCGAGCTGGTCCGCCAGACGGGGTAATTTGACCATCAGAGTGTCGATTTCATGGAATCCGTCGTCGCGCTTGCCAAGCACCCGCAGTGAAAGATTGAGTTTGGCAGGGGCATGGAGGGTGAATGGGCTCATCTTGAAAAATCGCTGACAATCATGGCCAGCATGCGGCCGGTTTTCCCCAATTCCTTGCGGTAGCTGTAAAAGCGTTCCAAGTCCGCGGCGGTGTTGAGCCCGGAGTCGCGGAAGTGGCCCACACCGGCGCGCACGGCTTGCTTGCCGATTTCACCGGCGAAGTCCACATCGTAGTCCGGCGGACGGATGCACGGACTGAGCACCGCGGTGATGTCCTCAGCGTGACTGCCGAACTGCTTGGACATCACGCCCAGTGCCACTTCCAAAATGTTTCCCTCGGTGCCCTTTTTGCCGGAATGCAACAGCCCGATGGCACCGGTTTTCCGGTCTGCTAGCCAGATGACTCCACAATCGGCAGCGTAAATCGCGAGCACGACTCCCGCTTGGGCGGTGACGAGTCCGTCCACTCCGGGTACGACTGAAAGGCCGTCAGGCGCGATGATTAATGGCGCTCCCGGCACCATGGCCACATCCGTTCCGTGGACTTGTTCCGCTCGCCACCACGGGGCGGCGGCTCCGGCGAATTCTAACACGGCGTGCTCGTGAAACGGGCGTAAGGAAACCATCGCCTCATCCCGGTCACCGGTAATGGGTAAGTCCGGCACCCGTTCGACCCAGCCGGCGCGCACGCCGGGGATGGAATTGAGAGAATCTAGAAAGGGGAACGCCTCCGTCACCCGGGGACGGTAACGGAGGCGCTGAGGATTCGCCAAGCTGGATTATTTCAGAGGAGAAAACGATTGATCAAGCGATCGCACGGCCATGAATGGCGCGCTTCGTGTGTTCAACGGTTTCCGCTTGATCTTCATCCATGCCTGCCAGAATACCGACCAGATCGTTGGCAATTTCCGTACGCATCTTCGAAACGAGTTCGATTCCTTTAGCGGTGATGCGGACCATGATTTTACGGCGATCTTCAGCGGCATGCATACGCTCAACATAGGACAGTTTCTCCAACCGATCGACTAAGCCGGTGGCAGCGGCGGTCGAGTGGCCCATCTTTTTCGCAATGTCGGACATCGTGAGATATTCTTCGCTGGATAGGTAGGTTAGGAGGAAGAACTGCGGGAATGAGACATTCCCTTTGTTGAGTTCTGATGACAGGTTTAGGATGCAGCTCCGCTGTGTAAACAGGACGAAGTCAGCAAGACGGTCCGCATCGGCTTTCACCGAAGCGCCCGGGGCGTTCATTGTTTTCATTATGGCTGGTTGTAGTGTTCATGTTTCGGGACATGTAAGGGGGCACAGCCATTGCGAAAGAGAAGCTACCCGGTTTCCCGGATAGTAATCAACTCCAAAATTTAATATTTATGACTGTGCCTGATTGCTCAAGCGGGACTTTTTGAAAATACGCATAACTGAGAGGTTTTGGAAGCAAAGAATTCCTGAAAAGTTAATTATTTTTTTGAACATTTTCAGAAGTCTGTTTGAGCTGAGCTTGAGGGACTTCAGGAGTTATTAACAAGGCCGGGGACTTGACGATGGGCTGGGAATACACCGCATCCCCCACCTCGACGACCCCGGATTGGAGGTCGGCAGCGGCAAATTCCCCGAGCGATTCACCCGTCGTCCGAAGGTTGGCGGAGCGGTCATTGGGGCCGCGAGTGGTAAGAATTCCCCCTGATTCGATATTCCACTTACCGTAACTTTGAATCAACACGAAGCGCTTGTCGGCAGGGATCGAAGCGATTCGACCGATCAGCTTGGGGCCCTCCGGCGGCACGGGGGCTTGAGATGTCGGTGGCTTCGTTGCTTTGAACAAGCCGCAGGCGGAGAAGCAAAGGCAGCAGGATGCCATGCTGAGGAGGAAGGGGCTCAATTTCATGCAGAGATCCTGGGGGGGATTTCCCTAAAATGAAATCCGCGATTTTACGCTGGCCGCAAGCGAACGTCGTCCGCCTGGATCAGGCGCTCCAGTCCGCTCTCGGTGCGCAGCAGTAACTCGCCGCCCGGGGCGATTCCCTCGACGATTCCGGCTCGCGGGCCGCTCGCCGTGCTCAAACTCACCGATTTTCCCGTAAGGACGCAGCGCACGCGGACGGCGGCGATCAATTCCTCGAACTCATGCCCGATTTGCTGGCGGCGTCGGGCAAATTTGCCGATGATCGCGCCAAGCACGTCGGCGCGGGAAAAAACTTGTGAGGTCTCGATCCGCAGCGATGTCGCAATGTCTACGACTGCTGGGGGAAATCGGGTGGTATTGACGTTGAGACCGATGCCGACCACGGCGAAATCCGATCCGGCTTCGACGAGGATGCCCGCCGCTTTGCGGTTTCCGATCCAAATGTCATTCGGCCACTTGATGCCAGCTTGTGGGCCGAACTGTTCGACCGCCTCCGCCACGGCGAGGCCGGCTGCGAGAGCCAGTCTCGGCCACAGCGCTTTCGACTCGTCCGGTCGTAAGAGAATCGAAAACGCCAGAGATTCTCCGGTCGGAGAAAACCAAGCCGCCCCGCGGCGACCCCGGCCGGCGGTTTGTTGTTCCGCCATGACGATCAGGCCGTCCGCTGCGCCCGCTTGGGCCAGGACGCGGGCCTCGTCGTTTGTGGATTCCACGGAGTCGCGGATCAGCAGCCGGAAGGGCTCGGGGAAATCGGCGGCGGCATGGGTAAAGTCTTCGACCGTCATGATGAGTTAGAGTGTTTCGAAATCGAGGCCCACATCGAGTGCCGGTGCCGAATGGGTGAGCGCCCCCACTGAGATGAAATCGACTCCGGTCATCGCAATTTCCGCCAGGCCGGCTAACGAAATGCCTCCACTGGCTTCAAGTTGTGGCTTGCTCCTCTCGCCGCGCAGCGCGACGGCTTCCCGGAGCTCCTCCAGGCTCATGTTATCCAGTAGAATGTGGTCCACGTCATCCATCGCGAGGAATGCACGCACCTGCTCCAGGCTATCGGCTTCGAGTTCCACCTCCACCTCTGGCTTTTGGCCCTTCAGTCGGTGGATCGCCGCTTGGACGGCTTCGACTCCGCCTTCGGCCGCGAGGTGGTTGTCCTTCACCATCGCCCGGTCATAGAGGCCTAGGCGGTGGTTGGTGCCGCCGCCATCGAGCACCGCTTGTTTTTCCAACAAGCGATACGCCGGCGTCGTCTTCCGCGTATCGAGGATCCGAGCGCGCGTGCCTTTTACTTGCGCGACGTAAAGGGCCGTCAGGGTGGCGATTCCGCTGAGGTGCTGGAGGAAATTGAGTGCCGTCCGCTCTGCAGTTAGGATCGATCGCGCCGAGCCTGCTACGCGGATCAGCAACGCCCCCGCCGCTACCCGGCTGGCGTCAGGGATGAGGACTTCCACCTCCAGCAGGGGATCCACGGCGCAGAACACCCGGGCCGCAAGCTCGACTCCGGAAACCACGCCGTCCTTGCGTACCGCCACAAAGGCACATGCCCGGCGATCTTCAGGGATAAAATAGAGCGAGGTGACATCGCCCGTCCCGAGGTCTTCGGCGAGGGCAAGTTCAATGAGTTGAGTGGAGTGGTCGTTCATCGATAGGAGTGAAGAGTGCAGGATCAATCGGAAAATTCAACTTATTCGCCGATGACGCTGACAGCGATCTCGCGGCGGTGGGGATCGCGCCGGTGCTCGAAGAGGAAAATCCCTTGCCAGGTCCCGAGCGGCATCCGCCCGTCCATGATCGGAATGACTTCGCTGGTCCGTGTCAGAGCCATGCGAATGTGGCTTGGCATGTCGTCCGGGCCTTCCTGCGTGTGGATGAACCAAGGCGTGTTTTCGGGGACGAGTTGATCGAAAAACATCTCCAGATCCTGGCGGGCGCTGGGATCGGCGTTTTCCATGATCACGAGGCTTGCGCTGGTGTGGCGCACGAAAACGGTGACGGTGCCGTTTCTAACGAAAGAGCGCGCCACGATCCCCGCCACTTCGCGGGTGATCTCGGTGGTCCCTTTGCCATGGGTTCTAACGCTGAATTTTTCGCAGTGAGCGGTCATATCGGTTTGAAATCTACCAACCGGATAACACCCATTTGCCGTGGGCCACTCCGGCTTCCATCGCCGCATGGGCTTGACGCAGGTTTTCCGCGGAGATCGGCTCGAAGACGCGGGTGGTGATTTTTGGGAAATGCCCTGCATCGCAGCGCCTGGCGATTTCCGCGAGGATTTCGCCCTGCCGGTGCATGTCCGCGGTCTGGAAGCGTGAGCGCGTGCCCATGTATTCCCAGACGATGCGCGGGCTTTTCAGCCGGAGCGGATTTCCGATGTGGATGGGGTTCACCGTCTCCACAATGAGGCCCAGTGTGCCAAGTGGAGCCAGTAGATCCGCAGTGGTTTCCCAGTAGGCTTCCGTGTGATAGAGATTCGCGATGTAAGGAAAGTCGGAAATCCCAAATGCTTCAGCTTGTGGGCGAAGCGGCTCGCGGTGGTTGATCACTTCATGGGCACCCAGCGTTTTGCACCAGCCGATGGTTTCAGGGCGCGATGCCGTCGCGATCACCTGCAAGCCGGCAGCGCGGGCGAGGGGAATCAACGCCGAGCCCACACCCCCTGCGCCGTTGATGACCAGGATCGCCCTGCCTTGGTCCGCACCTTCCGGATCGATACCCATCCGCTCGAACAACAATTCCCATGCGGTTAGCGTCACTAGGGGTAGCGCTGCGGATTCGTCAAATGACCATGTCCCCGGCATTTTGGCAACGAGCCGGGCGTCCACTGTCTGGAATTCCGAGTTGCTGCCAGATCGTGTGACATCGCCCGCATAGAACACCGCATCTCCGGGGGAGAAGCCCACGACTTCCGACCCGACGGCGTCCACGATTCCCGCCGCGTCGAAACCCAGCACCCGCGGGGGATCCTGCTGGATGTCGCCCAGAAGCTTCCGCACTTTTGTGTCGACCGGATTCACCGCCACCGCCATCACGCGCACCAGTAGATCCTGTGCAGCGGGCACCGGCACAGCTGTGATGAAATCAACCAGGCACTCGGGAGTGCCCACGGGGAAGAACTGACGTGCGCCGATGGCTTTCATGAGCGCAATTGAATGCCAGCTTGCGTGCTCATGGCAACAAGGGTTTCAGCCCGATCCACTGGCTCCCCCAAGTGATGATCCAAGGCAGCGTGAGCAAGCTCAGCACCGTCGTTGCGATTACGATTTGCACCGCGACCGCCGGACGTCCGCCGTACATGCGTGCCAGTAAGATCGATGTCAGTCCGGCCGGCATCGCCGCCTGCACCACCAGCACTTGGCGCAGCTCGGTCGGCAGCGGGAGGAACTTTGCCGCGCTCAAGATGGCAAGAGGGGCCAGCACCAGACGCACCACTGACGAGCCGACAATCACCCTCCAGCTGGGTTTCTCTTTCCCAACGAGATCGATCATCGAGCAGCCAGTGATTAGAATCGCGAGCGGGAATGCTCCCACGCCGATCAGCGACATCGCCTTTCTCCCGGCCCCGGTCACATGACTGTCCAGTCCCAGC
>JAYWDF010000126.1:0-2452 GCA_043779985.1 Akkermansiaceae bacterium
GCTCCCACCGTGAAGTTCGCAAGTCACGAAGCCAAGTTTGACCGCGGCAGCGCCGTCACCGTCTTACGCGGCGGAGTCCTTTCCTGTGTCGATGCCCGGTTGATCAGCGATGAGCTCTCGTTGCTTGGAAATGCCACCGTGCTTGCCGACGGGCGGGCCGCCGGTGTCGCGCGCTTGGTCGGCGCGCCGGAAACGGTCTCCGCCATCGTGGGCCAGATTTCCCCGAACGCGCCCGGTCCCCGCACGCTCACGCCGCTCAATACACCCCAGCGCGCCGCCTTTGATCTGGAAGCCTTCGGAAACATCAGCCATCTCTTTGTCCGACTGGGCAAGGATGGCCCGATCCTGAATCTCAATCCCTAAACCACAGAGCTCATGAGAATCATCGCCGGGAAAGCCGGACGCATCGCCATCAAGGTCCCTTCCGCCGTCGCGCGCCCCACCACCGACTTCGTCCGCCAAGCAGTGTTTTCCATCCTCGGCGAGCGCGTGGAAGGCGCCCGCGTCCTCGACCTCTATGCCGGATCCGGCGCGCTCGGCCTCGAAGCCCTCAGCCGCGGAGCGGGCACCTGCACCTTCGTCGATGAACACCGCCAGGCGATCAACGTCATCATCGAGAACCTAACCAAGGCCCGCCTCGACGGCGGCCATGCCGTGAAAGCCGAAGCCACGCCCTTCCTCAAGCGCGATGCCGGCACCTACGACCTCATCTTCGCCGATCCACCGTATTGGAAATTCTATGGCGACAGGGACCATGTCACCGAGCTCATGAAAAGCGGTCTCCTCCCGCCCCGCCTCGCCAAAGACGGCTGGCTCATTGTGGAAATTTCATCCCATCAGAAGTCACCGGAGTGCGACGACTTCTCGCTGGTTGTCCGCCGCGAGTACGGTAGCAGCGCGATTTTGATCTATCACAGCAGCCCGGAGCTACCGCCCGCTCTCTGAACTGGAACACCGGACTGAAGTTCTCCACGACATTTCCAACCACCCCTGCGATGCGCCTCTTCACCGCCCTGGCAATCTATCGCCTCATTCTGCCGCTGCTCTTCCTCGCCGCGTTCCCGGGATGGATCTTGAAAATGCTGCGCCGCGGCGGTTTCGGCACCCGCCTCGGCGAGCGCGCGGCGCTTTATACCACGCCGCTGGAGTACGAGCCCTGCGGTGCGGTGCATTTCCATGCCGTCAGCGTCGGCGAGTCGATGCTCGCACTGAAGTTGATCCGCGAGTGGTTAGTGACTGAACCGGACCGCCGCTTCGTGCTAGCGACCGGCACCGCCACCGGTCATGCCGTGGCCACCACCGCGAAGCTTCCCGGGCTGCGCGTCACCTATGCGCCGCTGGATTTCCGCTGGATGGTGCGCCGGTATTTGAAGCGTTTCGAGCCCTCGCAGATCGTCATGATCGAGGGCGAGGTCTGGCCGCATCTCCTGTTGGAGTGTCAACACCACAGCATCCCGGTTCGCTTGGTCAACGCCCGCATCTCACCACGCTCTGCCCGCCGCTTTGTGAAATTCGCCGCCTGGCTGCGGCCGGTCTATCGCTTGCTCGATGCAGTCGCCATCCAGGAACCCGAAGACGCCGGCATCTGGCAAACCCTCGGAATCGAGCCGTCGAGAATTCACGCAACCGGCAGCCTGAAGTTCGATCCCGGCACTGGCGCGCGGCCGAAAGCTCGGCCGGATTTCCAGACCATGCTCGATGCGTTTGGAAAAAAACGTCCCGTCATCCTCGCAGCCAGCACCCACGTCGGTGAAGACGCGTGGATTGCCACAGCCATCCGCGATGCCCACCCTGCGGCGTTGGCCGTCCTCGTGCCGCGCCACGCCGAGCGCCGGGTCGAGGTGAAGTCCGATTTAGAACGCGCCGGTTTTGAGGTGATTTTGCGCTCAACGTCACCCTCCCCGGTGGTCGCGCGCGGAACCTGTTTCGTCATCGACTCCACCGGCGAGCTGCGCGACTGGACCGCCCACGCCGACGTGGTGATCATCGGAAAAAGCTTCCTCTCCACCGGGGGCCAAAATCCCTGCGAAGCGATCCTTGCTGAAAAACCCGTTATTTTCGGGCCGCACATGGAGAACTTCCAACCGCTCGCCAACCGGCTGCTCGCCAATGGCGGTGGCATTTCTGCGAGGAATCCCGAGGAACTTTCGCTGGCGATCCTGGCCGCGCTCACTCCGGCCAAAGCCCGTGAGATGACCCGCAGCGCCGCCGCTCTACTCGCCCTTCACGACGGCGCAACGCAGCGGATTTTAGCGCTTTTGGGGGCCTCGATCAGCCCCACATTTTGATGCAAGCGGAGTTTGTCATTTTCAAAACCTTCCCTAGACTGCGCTCGTGAGTGATTCTGAAAACGACCCATTGAGCAGCCTCTTGTCCAGCTTTGCACTCGGACCGGCGTGGGCTCGTGCCACCGGTGACAAGCCCGAGCGTAAACCCAAAGCCTTCTCCGGAG
>JAYWDF010000127.1:0-2449 GCA_043779985.1 Akkermansiaceae bacterium
GAAAGGCGTGTTGGGGGTCTTGCTCCGCGACGGCGGAAATGATCCCGGACTCGGCGTATTCTGAAAACGGTTGGGGATTCTTCTTCAACCAATCGATTGCGGCGGTGAGATCACTTCTTGCCAAAGTGGCGAGTGCCGTGCAGACCAAGCTCATATGATCGCCTTCCGTGAAGAGTTCCCGAGAGCTGGTGATCATCCCAAGTGCAGCCTGCGGGTGATCGTTGGCGAGAACGGTGGAGCAGGATGAGCTGAGAAAACTGCGGGTCTGCTCATTGAGATCCGGGTGGATGCGAATTTCTGCGAGAAGAGCTTTCAATTCGGTGGTGTCCCATGCGCTCAGGTTGTCGAGGATTCGCAAGTTAAGGGTGAGGATGGCTTTTTGGTTCAGGCCGTAGGGAGTGCTGAGCCGCTGTACTTCCTTGGCTATTTCCAGCACCTCGGTGATGGAGAGTTTCGCAATGGCAACGCGAGCTGGCCGCTCGCGCTTGGTGAGTTGTGCGCGATTCGATGAGATGCCAAGTTCCGCGGCCTTGGCGATCAAGTTCTCTTGAGTGATCCGCAAGGCAGCGAGCTGTTGCCGGTCATGCCTGCCGATGACCGCGCCGATGGCGAGGATGAGAATGGCGGCAGCGATGGAAATTTTCATGACCGTTCGTGAGAACTATTTGAGGAAATTCAGGATTTCCGCGCGGCGGGTCTCATCGGAAATCTTCGCAGCGAGATCTCGGGCGATTGTTTTGTTTCTTCGCGCAGCCTCACTGGTTAGAAAACTTGCGAGCACCTCGTCGTTGCCGCTTTGTGCGCTGTATTCGACGGCGAGATCGACCGCGGTGGAAAATTCAATGTTGCGGTTTCCCTGGGCAGCATCGCCGAGGGCTTTTGCCGTGACCCTATCCACGGACTCCGGGGACTGACTGCCGGCCCATTCGCGCAGCGCGTTGAAGTCTTCGCGGGTAAGTTTGTCGGAATAAGGATTTTTTGGATACATGTCCCGAATCGCCTTCATCACACTGGCCGCTCTCTCGGCGGGTGTGGCGGCGATCCGATCCAGATAGGTGGTAGCAGCTGAATAGTCTCCGCGTTTAACTAGGAAGGGCAACTGTGACGCGATCGTCTCAGCTTGATCCTTCTGCGGCACTTGGGCGCGGATGACGGCGGCGTGTTCCAACTGGATTTCTTCGGGAACGATCGTCAAGGAATACATGCTCAGAACATCACCGCGCTGGCCTTCCGGCAGCGCGGCGAGGCGGCGGGCGGCGGCTTCTGGCGCGGAACCGAGCAAAATGCGAATGAACGCGGATTCCAAACTCTGTCGGGAATCGCTCACGCCGTTGATCGCTTTGCTATCGAAAGTTCCTGCGGCGATCTCCTGGTCGAACCAACCGGCCGCCGCGGCGGGATCCTTGTGCGCCCATGCCTGCAAGGTGCCGGAGATGAGATATTGATAGAGAGGGGATTTCATCATGCCGCGGCTCTCCAAAAGCCCGAGCGCCGCTGCGGGGTTTTTCCGGGCCATGGCGTCAAGAAATGTCCACTCCAGATTCTCGCGGACTTTGGGCGGGAGATCGAGGGCGGCGATTTCATCGAGCGTGGCGATGATTTCAGCGGTGCTCATCGCCTCCATCCGCTGATAGAAGCGCATCGCCTCTCGCCGGTCTGGTATTGCGCTGACAATGGAACCGCCGGAATCGCTCGACATCATCGGGTTGCTCTGAAATTGCGCGCCGAGCCTGGTCCACTCGATGATCTTGCGGCGTTTTTCCAGCGGGTCGGGATTCTTGCTGGAAGGCGCTTCAGCGGCGGTGATGGTGCTTCGCAAACGCGCGCACTCGGTTTCCAATACGGCCATCGAACGTCGCTGCGGGACAATCCAGCTCCCGACCAGAATCATGGCGACGGCAGGCGGGGCGAGGACGGTGATGAATCGATGATTCAAGACGACCCAATCAAAAGCCCTTGCCCGGAAGGCACAAGGAGAAAGGACACGAGGAATGAGATGAACTCATTTGAATGATTCTCCCACCGGAAGAAACCTACACTCTGCAGTGCGCTTCGAGTCTCCGACGGCTTTCCCGGCAGATCCTCACGCTAGACGAGCCCGTCCTTGCGCGCTTGTTTCCAATACGCGTATTCCGAGCGGTTGAAGTCGATGTATTCAGGCGAGAGGTCGCTGGAGTACATCACGTAGTCGGCTTCGCCCTGATTGAGATTGATGATGATCTCAAACTCGGGATGGGACACCGCTTCGCGGAGCTCGTCCATCGGCGTCTCGGCCTGAAGCCCGCCGAGGCAGGCGGCTTTTCCACCGATGTGGATGTCCACGAGTTCCTCGCGGATGCGCGCCCGCGAGTAGCCGACGGCGTGAATGATACGCCCCCAGTTAGGATCGCCGCCATTCCATGAGGATTTCACCAGCGCGGACTTACAAACCGCTTCGGCGACCTTTTTG
>JAYWDF010000128.1:0-2448 GCA_043779985.1 Akkermansiaceae bacterium
GACATCGTCGGTGCAGAGTCGATGTCCAAGGAAGCGCTGAAATTTCTGGACCAGCTCGTCGTCGAGCAACCGGACAACGCGGAAGCCGTTGCGAGGAAAGCCTCGCAACTCGGCCTGCGCGCGGGAATCCAGCGCGACCGGGGATTTTCCGCAGAGGCGATCAAGGACTACGAGGAAGGCATCCGCATGCTCGAAGCGATCCGCGCCTCAGCCCCCGGCAACGCTCTGGTGTCCTATCGGCTCGCCCTGCTGTGGTGGCAAAAAGGCCGGATGTTAGGCATGGCCGGCCAACGCGACGCAGAGATCGCGCTCATCCAAAATGCCCGCAACTTGCTCGGTAAGTTAGAGACCGGCCCCGCGTCCAACGGTCCACGCCCCGAGCAACTTCAAAGCTCAGGAGCCTATCTGCTAGGCGACCTCGGCCACGCCCTGCAACTAGCCAACCGCAAGGACGAAGCCAGCCACGCCTTCACCGACGCCGTGGCCCTATGGCAGCGCCTGTTAGCCTCCCGCCCCCGCAGCGAGGAATACAACGAAGCCCTCGCCTGGTGCCGCCAGCGACTGGATGATTTGAAATGAGCTGGAGTGCTGGAAGCTCTGCTCCATGCGGCGCGGAGCACTTCATCGTCGGCCATGAGCAGAATCGTGAATCACCCATTCTGCCGCTTCAGCTCATTGAGCGTTCTGCCGTCCTTGGATTTCCAGACAGTCCACCCGTTAGCAGTTCCTCCCAACAGGGAAACAGCCGCCATGCTTGGCGAGTTGAAGAGGTGGTCCTTTTCGAAGATGACCTTGTCGTCCTCCACGCGCATCACTTGGGCTGCGATGAGTTTATCCCGGAAACGCTCGTCTGCGGTGCCTGCGATGGATGGCAAGCTTCCCTTTCGACCGCTCGAGCCTTTCAAAACGACAAATCCTTCTGGGGTGTAGAGTCCATAGCCATCGCAACCGGACGCCTTGCAATAGAAGATCTCGTCTTTCTCAGTAGTCTCCGTGGTAGATTTTGTGACCGAGTCAAATAACGGGTAGCCCAGCGTGGCGAGCAAGGTGCGACCGGTGTCGAAGATCTCGTGGCAATCCGCCTCCATCGGCGGCGGGGTGTGGGGTTTGCAGCCACCGTTGCCGTTCTGATCGGCGAACCGTTCTGCGGCGCGGATGGCCTGCAGGCAGCGCCATTCCAAAAAGAGCGAGTGGGTTTGGGTGAGGCTGTTAGTCCGGGAAATAAGAATTAGCGCTCGTTGCCAAAAATCCTTCTCCTTGTTGTGCGAGGTCAGCCGGGCACGCAGATCGCCCGTCTGCCCGACGTAAACCCGGTGCTCCTCCGCATCTTCTGATTCGCCGATGAGGAAATAGAGCGCCACCTGGCCGCTCTCCGGCATTTTGAGAAACTCCGATAGCAGACTGCGCGGCACTTCGATAACCTGCACGATGCGAGTAGTTATCTCAGCCACTCGGATGCCCTGCGGATCGCCGCCGGGCAGGAAGATTTGGATGGTCTTGGGAGTCGGACTCATGATTTTTTCATTTTCACGACCAGCAGTTCCAGTCCCTTGAACTGGGAAAACGCCTTGTCGGTGGTGACCATTTGAAATCCTGAACGCAGGGCAAATGCGGCTAACCAGGCGTCCATCCAGAGCTTCGGAGAATTTGTGTCGCGAACTGCAAAGCCTTTCCAAGTATCTTCCACCCCATCGGGTTCGTTCGCGAAAGTGATTCGCTCGTCCGCCGTGAAGCTATCCACCACCGCCCATGCCTCGCGGTTGGTGAGCGGGGGGATTCCATAGCCAGCCATCACCTCCGCAGTGGTCAAAAGTCGAATCAATCCTTGCTGAGTGGTGCGGCAGAAAAATACGCTGGCAAGGGAATCTTGCTCATCCATCCAGCTCCGCGCAGCTTCGTGATGCGAATGCCCGGAAAGTGCCAACGCCAGCCAGATATTAACGTCCGGCAGCTTCATGGCTCCATTCCACTTCCTGTTTCAGCAGAACTTCCGCCAATTGATTCACATCCAATTCCACCGCTGGAGCCAGCGGTGTTCCGCAGACGATCAATGGCAACTTCACTCGATGGCGGGCCATTTCGCCTCGCGGGGATGGCTGTGGTAGGCCCCGGCGGAAAATCTCGGTGGCCACGTCTCGAAGTTTCCGGCCCTCATGGGCGGCCCGCAATTTCATCTCACGGACGAGGTCGCCGGGCAAATCCAAGGTGATCTTCATGGAGCCAACTTTCCAACTATCCAACTTTCTGTCAAGCCGGCTCTCAGGAGTACCACCTCGAACTGGTCCGGTGAAGGCGGTGGAAATTAGCGCGGTCCGTTAAACTGAGGCCGAAGACACCGTTGCGAGTGACTTTGAAAACCCGTTCACCTTCACGGACGAGGTCATGCTCCTGACCACCGCGAGTTAGTTTGGGAGTGATGATCTCGGAATCTAGCAGGAGACCCAAGCG
>JAYWDF010000129.1:0-7223 GCA_043779985.1 Akkermansiaceae bacterium
CGCGCAGAAGATAAGGGCAGTTTTCATGGGGGGGGAGATTTGGGGGGAGATTAGATTTTTTCGAAGGACACTAGAACCACGAGGTCTTGCATGTCGAAGTAGGAGGTGCCGGGAGCTGCGGTGGACGCTTCCCAGAGGATCATTAAATCCTGGGCGCCGATCTTGATCTTGCCGGTGCTGTCCAAATAAGGAGTCATGAAGCTTTTGACGGTGCCTTGGTCGTAAGCAGGAGCATAGCTGGGGGGGCGGTCGCCGTTTTTCAGGACTACGCAATAGGGATCCGTCACTCCGGTTTGGTGATAGCCATACCATGAGGTGGCGGTTGCGTTGCTTGCGCCACGGCCGCGGAATGAAACTTGGTCGCCTTGGTTGACGGTGGTGTCGACCAGGACGTTGGTTGGGACTACCGTCGGGCCGGTGCCGGTAAAGAAGGTGCTCCAAGTGCCGCCATTTTTGGACCAGCTGCCTTGGAGAGCCAGAAGGGTGGATCCGGATTGGAAGGCGACTCCGAGGACCCGCACGCGCATTTTAAGCGCGCTTTTCGGCGTAATCGTTCCAGAGGAGCTCACGTCGACCACGGCCGTATTCGGATAGGAAATCTGCCAATCAAGCTGCGAGCGGCTACCGACGCGGACGAGGCTGCGATCCACATTGAGCTTCCCGGTAGGGATAGCGTCTGCGGCGAAGGCGGAGCTGAGTGAAGCAAGGCATGCGAGCAAGCCGATCATCAAGCGTCCACCACGGGGGGAGTGGTTTGTTTTCATGGGAGTGGGGGGGGCGTCTGCTCTTGCGAACCGACGTGGTCATTGAATGCCCGATCCCACCGAAAATCAAGATGTCCGGGGTAATCTACGCGATCGCGTGGGGGAAACAAGACTACCGAATCTCCGCGAGGCATCCCCATAACACGCTAATATTAATATGGTTAAGTCATTAATAAAAAATCCCCGCCTCGCCTTGTTAGGGCGGGGCGGGGAGTTTCGAATAGTTAACCTAAATTAATAAACCTGAATTGAAGGCTCTATCAACGATCCAAGATCGAGTTCCAATGCTCCAAGTTGTCCTTCTGAGATTCGAACAGCGCGGTGGTATCCTCGTGGATGGTGATGGAGGTGATTTTGTCCCCCTTGGCGATTTTGTTCACCACATCTTGCCCCACGATGACTTCGCCGAAGACGGCATGCTTTCCGTCGAGGTGAGGGGTTGGGAGGTGGGTGATGAAGAATTGGCTGCCATTGGTGTTCGGACCCGCATTGGCCATCGAGAAGATGCCGGCCTTGTCGTGCTTGAGCGAGCGGTCAATCTCATCCGCGAACTTGTAGCCAGGGCCGCCGGAACCGGTGCCCGTTGGGTCGCCGCCTTGAATCATGAAGTTGGCGATCACGCGGTGGAAGGCGACGCCGTCATAGTAGCCACGCTTTGCAAGATTAAGGAAATTCGCCGTCGTGACCGGGACTTGGGAGGCGAAGAGCCTGGCGTTGATGTCGCCGACGGTGGTGTGAATGGTGATTTTGATATCAGACATGCTGGGCAGGTAGCACTGTATTTCCGCGTTGGCAACTGATACCCACGCGCGATTCGGTGCAATCCCGGCCAATCACTCTGCTGGGATCAGCCGTGGGGCAGGTTCCAGACGCGAGGCAATGGCTCAGGCTCGAGTTCGCTCTCTGCAGTCCAGCACTTCCTCATGGAGTGCTCCTCAACAAATGCGGACCATTCTTCGTCGTAGTGATTGATCCATCGACCATCGTAGTTGTCGTCCGAGAACTCGTGTCTCGCGGGTGTGCTGCTCAATGAGAAATGTTCGATTGTCAGACTATTCGGGGCTGAAGGAGTCGTGTTCGATGCGGGATAGTGGGCTTTTTCGGTGATTGCATTCATAATTTTGGAGGATCTGGGAATGAAATTTGCGTGAATAAACTACTACGTCTCCCGTAGCGACTATTCAAGCTATTTCAGAATGAATTTCTAGAAAATCACCGTGCGTCGTCGTGGGGCTGGATTTGCAATTGAACTGCTGAAATTTTTCAAATTCAGACTATATTCCGCATTCCGTAATTCTTGTCGAATGATGACAGGGAGTGCGGTGTAGGACCTGACCCTGAGAGCGGGCTTTGCATTAAGTATGCACCATCGACCCAAGGACCCGTCGGTTTGCTCAGACCTTAAACAAGCCACCGCGTTTACCACCGAGGACGGCAGCTCCCATGATCGCGACGGAGAGGAACTCCATCGCCCACACCCCCAGAGCCGCCGCGAGCTCGGTGCCGTTGCCCAAGGTGCTGAGCAGAGTGTAAATCGCCTTGGTGATGGGGTAATGCTGCGCCTGCTGCGCGAGGATCAAGCTGTCGCTGACCTCGAGCATGGCGAACGCGAACGCGAGGATCCCTCCTGCCGCAAGGTTCGCGCCGATGAGCGGAAGCGCCACCCGCCGCAGGGTTCGCAGTGGAGTGGCGCCGAGGGATTTTGCGGCTTCTTCCAGTGCGGGATTGCTCTGTTGCAGACCGGCGACGGCTGAGCGGACTATATAGGGAAGTCGGCGAAAGGCATAGGCGACGACGATCAGTAGAAAGGGGCTGCCACCGGCACCAACGAGAAAATGAAAGGGCTTCCCCTCCTGCGATAGGGCAAGGTAGCCGAACGCCATCACGAGTCCCGGCACCGCGAGTGGGAGCATGACCACCGCATCGAGGACATTGCGGAATTTCAGGGTCGACCGCACGACCACCCATGCGACTGCCAGCCCGATCACTAGGGCGACGAGGGTGGCACAGCCTGCGTAAAGCAGGCTGTTTTCAATCGATGGCACCACCAATCCGTTGCCGAGTGCTTCCACGTAATGACGGATCGTCAAATCTTCGGGAATGACGGTGCCATACCAGCGACCGGCAAAGGAAAGCAGCAACACCCCCAGATGCGGAATCGCGGCGATGATAAACACTCCGAGGAACAGCAGCGTGCAGCCGATGGATTTCAGCCCGCCCAGCCGGATTGACGATGCGCGCCCTTTCGGACGCGGTGCGGTTCCCAGTGGCGAACGGCCCATGACCAACTTCGACAGGGCGAAAACCCCAGCTGCGACGATCAGCAACACCGCGGTGAGGGCATAGGGAATCGGGTTCTTATCAAGACCCTTGAGTCCGTCGAAAATCTGCACCGGAGCGACTCGCGCATAGTCGAAAACCAGCGGCACACCAAGCTCGGTAAAAGCCCAGATGAATACGATCGACGCACCCGCAAACACACCCGGCATGGCGAGCGGCAGAGTGATCCGGAAAAACCGTTTCCATGGCGGACAGCCGAGGTTTTCCGCCGCTTGTTCCATCGCCGGATCCAGGTTGGCCAAGGCGGCGGCGATGTTCATGTAGAGAATCGGATAGAGATGCAGGGCATTCATCAGCACGATCCCGGCGAAGCGTCCGTGGGCCAGCCAATCGTATGGCAGATTCGCATCCATCCATCCGGTCTTGATGAGCAACGCATTCAGAGCGCCGCTCACGCCTAACATTTGCTTCACCCCGACCGCGCCGACGAAGGGCGGCAGGATCATCGGCGCCAGGACCAGCACGCCTAACACCGGTTTCCCGAAAAAATCATAGCGGTGCCCGACGAGAGCCAGCGGAAAGGCGATGACCAGTGTGGCCAGCGTGCTCGCGACCCCGAGAGTGAATGCGTTCCACAGCCCCTCCCGGTAGATGGGATTTCGAAAGATAGCAGAGAAGAATTCGAGCGTGAAATAGTGAGTTCCGCCCACCCGCGTCCCTTCGAAAGCCTGCTTCACCACCATTCCGGCGGGATACATGAAGAACACGGCGAAGAGGAAGCTGACAATAGTGGCGATGGTGATGGCGGTGCCGCGTTTCATCGGGTGGTGGCGGTGGGGGATTGCGCACGGGCCATCGCTTCGGCCTTGCGGTAGTTCGCGCGGAACCACTCGCCGATTTCCGCTGCGCGGTCGGCGGCCTTGAGCGCGTCCCCGCCGTCGAGGACGGGATCGCCCTTGCCGGCCTTGGTGTAGTCCACGAGCGAGATATCAGAGAACACCGCGACGGCGTCCGCAGGCATGCCCGCGGCGCGCAAGGCCAGCCACGCGGACTTCATTTCCTCGTGTGAGTCGACGCACATGACTTTGACCAACTGCCGGAGGGTGTTGAAGGCTTGACCTGTTAGTTCGCGTTGATAGGTGAAATTGCCCGGATCGTCGTAGGGTTTTGCGAAGGGCATCGTCGAGTTCGCCAGATTTTCCGGGGTGTAAATGTCGCGGCGGATCGGGGTGCGGTGCAGGGCGCGGTCCTTCGGCCCTCCGGAGGTGGCGGGCTTGCCGAACCACAGGGTCTGCGCTTCCGGGCTCAGACAGAATTCCACGAAATGCTGCGCCACTTCGAGATGCGCCGCGCCCTTGAGCACGGCGACCGGGTCACCGCTCAGGGTCGTGCCACCGACCGGAGCGATCCAGACCACGCGAGGCTCACCCGACCTCGATGAGAGCTCCTCGGCGAACGAGCGGCCGTAGAAGTCGATGCACATTCCGGCAGAAGCATTTCCCTGGCCGACGTCCTGCGGGATTTTCGAGGCGCTGTCGGTGAAATAACGGGCGTTCGCCGCCATCCGCTGGATCAACTGGAGGCCGCTGGTCCAGCCAGAGGCGATGGCTGTCGTGCGATCCATGCCGGGGGCGCTGAGGTTTCCTTGCATTTCCCCTTGGACCAGTAACTCGAAGGCGCGGGCGACTGAACCGCTCTTGGTGGGGTCTGCCAGCGCGAGGGTTCCCGCATACCGCGGGTCGCCCAGATCTTGCCAAGTCACGGGAGAGGAAATCTTCAAGCGCTTGAGGACATCCGGATTATAACAGATGCCGAATTGCGACATGCAGGTGCCCACCCACGTATGGTCCTGCGGGAAATAGCGCTCGCCGGTGAAAACCTCCGGGATCGGCCCGCCTTTGACAAACAGCTCGGGGTGAGACTCGAAGACCCGCAGCGGGATCAAGCGAGCCTTTTTCGCCTGACTCGCGAAGTCAGGCTCGCCGCCGCCGAACAAAACATCCACGCCGATACCCGCGCGCCCGGTCTCATCCGCAGCCTTGAATCCCGCGTCCAAGACCATCCGGATCTCCGAGGTCCCGCCAGGTGTTCGCCAATCGACGTAGATCGAGCGTCCGGTTGTCTTCCTCCAATAGCGCGCGAAGGCCTCGCCAAATTCCTGGCGGATCGATTCGTTGTGCGGACTCAAGATGACCAAGCTGTCGGCTGCATTTCGCGAGGTGGTCGTCGCCGTCTGGCGGCGCAAGACCAGTGGCAGGGCCACGATAAGTGCCAGCAGGCCGAAAATGATCCATGCTCTCGTTTTCATATGGAAATCAGGGTTTTAAAACGGCGACATCGTCGTGGCGGGCATGGAGCACAATGCGTTCGTCACCGGGTTCGTGGAGAATGTGGGGATTCATCTCGACCACCTGTTGCCGACCCACCGCCGTCTCGATCCAATACTGGATGCGCTGGCCAAGATAGCTGCGCTCCACGATGGTCCCGGAAAGTTCGTTGTCGCCACCCTCCTTGTGCAATCGCCACGCCTCCGGACGAACCGAAAGCCGGACTGCGTCACCGGGGGCGGGAGACCAGTCGGGATCGGTGATGCGCCCTACGAGCGGACCCGCAGCGGAGTTGGCCAAGGTGAAACCGTCGCGCGTCTCGATGACTTCCGCGGCGATCAGGTTGGTCTCGCCGATGAAATTCGCCACGTAGGCACTGCGCGGTGTGCGGTAAATCTGCTCCGGCGTGCCGATTTGGCCAATCCTTCCCCGCGTCAGGACCGCCATTCGGTCGGCCATCGCAAGGGCCTCCTCCTGATCGTGAGTCACGTAGATGCCGGTGAGGCCGTTTTCCTTCACGATCCGGCGGATCTCGCGGCGCATTTCGACGCGGAGTTGGGCGTCGAGATTGGAAAGGGGTTCATCGAGCAGCAGGCACTTGGGCTTCACGACCAAGGCGCGGGCGAGTGAGACGCGCTGCTGCTGGCCGCCAGACATCTGGTCGATCGAACGGACGCCGTAGCCCGGAAGCTGGACCATTTCCAGAGCCTCCTCCACGCGGCGTTTGATTTCGGGTTTCGGAACGCGTCGTTCTTCCAACCCGAAGGCGATATTCTGGCCGACCGTGAGGTGTGGCCACAGCGCGTAGCTTTGGAAAACCATGGCCGCCTCGCGTTTGTGTGGCGGCATCTGTGTCACGTCTCGATCGCCAAAAAAGATCGCCCCGCTCGTCGGAGTTTCTAAGCCAGCGATGCAGCGCAGCAGCGTGGTTTTTCCGCAACCCGAAGCACCGAGCAAGAAAAACAGCTCACCCGGCTCGATGTGAAGGCTGATCCCGTCGAGCGCGAGGGTGCTTCCGAAGGATTTGACGACTGACTCGGCGCGGATGGATTCCATGGCAATTGAACGCCTCATGCTTTCGTTTGGAGCCCACGAAGCAAGTCCTAAGCCGATTAACTGCACACTGGGAAATTTTTTCCAAGATTCTCTTGCAAACCCGCTGGCCGGACCTTAACAAATGCGCCCACCCAACCGGTAAAGCTCGGATGGCGGAATTGGTAGACGCGCTAGACTAAGGATCTAGTAGGGAAACCTGTGGAGGTTCGAGTCCTCTTTCGAGCACTTTCCGTTGAGGATGAACAACTTAGGAAGCCGAAAGGCTTCCTTTTTTGCGTTAGGCTTCTAGCAACTGTTCCCAAATTGTTCCCAATCCTGCGGAGAACCCATGAAAACAAAGGGTTTGCGGGCATCATGGCTTGCCGCCAATTGGCGGCAAGCAGGCAAGGCGGCGGGCCAGCTTTCCATTCACACCTTGGGGGAGGCTTCAACGCAATCGGCCTTTCATCGCGGCGACGGCTCGGGAATTGTTCCCATTGTTCCCAAAGTCGGACGCAACCCACCCGGCTAATCCGCCCCATTCCCCGCCGTGCTGGTCGCCTTGGAGCGTGACGAAGCGTGATTGCCGCTCGCTGGATGGAGTGCTGCCGGATAGCTCGGCGGCGCGTTCGATGGAAATCAAAGTCTCCATGGAGCTTTTGATTTCACCGCTCTTCCTGTCACCGCCTCTCACGAGATTCGCCATCCTCGCCCCGACCATGGCCCGCTCGTTCTCCGAGTCATGGCGGCGGTGGTCGTTTAGGCTGGCTCCATAGAGCTCCCCTCCCATCGGTCCACGCGCGCGCATGAGGCTGAG